>JAFLUK010000030.1 GCA_022508865.1 Oscillospiraceae bacterium
GGTAGCACATTAAAGAAATCTGACACTTCTGCAATTGCTGAAAATAATTTCTATCTTTACTATCACTATAGTAGCGTGAAAACAATTACTTATCCTGAAACAGATAGACTCTATTCAATCAGATATAATAGTGGCGCATCTGAAAAGTGTAGTGGCATTACATTTAGTTTCAGCGGTTTCAATGAAAAATTAGGAGATTTAACTTATGTAAAATCTTCTACTACAGTTACCGCTACTGCAACACCTACAAATGCTTCTTATACAATTAAGGAATTTGTTTACGGCAGCAGAATAGCCAACTTTAAGCAGAACGGTAACACAGCAACATTTAATGTTGTTGACAACGATGCAACACTTGGTGCTAAATTTACCGATATTATGAAGCTCCAGTGTATCCAGACATCTTATATTTACTACACAATAGAAGGTACTGAATATATTGATGTCAGATCTATTGACCAGGTAATTGGCGGAGAAGATAAAATATTTGGCTCCGGTAAAACAATTACTGTTAAAATTAAGGTTTCAGAGGCAGGTATTGAGGCTGGTTTCTGCATTGGCAGTGTAACTCGCAGCGGTGCTGATGACTTCGAACTTAGATACACAGATTCTTCACAGACAGAAGCTACTCTCACATTCACAATCGGCCTTGCAAATATTAAGATTGACCCGAATATCAAATCCAATAAAATCGGTGTTACTGTCTTTGCCGAAGACGAAGAAGGTAATCCTGTCATTGCATTTGACGGCGAGTCTGAAAAGCACTTTGCAGGTTACATTGGTGGTGACGTAGTTCTTACAGCTCCAACAATCCCTGGCTACAGATTTGATGGTTGGTATATGGACGACGAGATAGGCGGACTTCTCTCCAAGAAGCTTACTTACCGTGTACCAGGCGAATATTTTAATGAATCATTTAATGTATACGCAAGGTACGAAAAAATATCAGTAGATCAGAACTTTGGTATTTTGTCCTACTCACATTCAACTTATCATCTCACCAGCCAAAAGGGTACTGTTGAGGATACTCCTGCTCCTGTAGTAGAAACCAAGAAAGGTTATACATCAGGCGCTTACGAAACACAACAGACAGGTTGGGTAACAAGAAATGGTAAGAATGATTACACAGTAATCTATGCTGACTATGATAGCTATGTTCTTAAGGACTTCTCTGCTACATTGAAAGCAAGCACTCTTCCAAATAGCTCTGCATATACATTCCTTGGTTGGTTACAGGATGGTACAGTTGACGTATCTAAGCTGTCACAAAACCTTAAATACGGCTTTGACGATATTGCAGATGACGATGCTGAACCGTTCACAACATATAACCTTATTGCAACATGGGATGATCAGATTTACGATATCGACCTTGACTATGACTACAAAAGGTACAATGGCGATGTTGTAATGGAACCTGACTTCGATCTTAAAAATGATGGTGTTACAGCTCCTACTATTAAGCGTACTGTAACCGGCGTTAGCCGTTCGTCATTCCTGGCAAATATTGAAAGGTTTGCAACCGACTACGCACCTATAGTTAACGACACACGCTATGACTATACTTTTGTATATGATAGATATGTAATTCAGTCTAATCCTAACGGCGCTACACATGGTAAAATCAAATATTATGCTGTTGCCGACTATGGAAAGACATCTGTTCAGAAGTATTCAATCAAGATTGGTACAGGTTCACCTGAAAGATATGATATTAAATATATCAGACCTGATAAAACTACAGTTATGAAGACCGATTATGGTTACTATAACTGGCTTGCAAGACTTACATCTGAACACGAAGCAGATGGCGATACATACTTCTTATGGTACGTATTTACAGATACAGACCACACAGATTACGATATCCTCCTCTGCACAAACTCAAAGAATTCATTTGACATCCGTCTTACAGCTGCTAACTTTGACAAGAGAATTTATCTCTTTGTTGGTAAGGGAACAGATAAGTTTGACGGCAAGGAACTTTCTTCATTAGCATTTGAATACAATGTTGCTTGTAATGGTAACTATGTAACTTACACAAATATCGACTATACAACATATTTCAACTTCAGAATAGATGTAAACTGTCCTGATGGCTTCAAACTTAAGAAGATGGGTGTTATTTATTACTTCGCTGAAGATAACATATTACCTGATGAACATGATGAATATTATGTTCAGCCTGACGGATTCAACAAGAACTATGAAAGTGGTAAATATCTTGTTGATAATGATGACCTTGAGATATTTGCAAGAAATGCTACACAAGATGGCAAGTGGATGCTTTCAGGCAACAATGCTGATGATCCATATGCTTGCGGTGTTGACTTAACAGCTTTCCGTAACGCTGACAATCAGGTAATATATATTGTTCCTGTTAATAACCAGTTAAGCGGAGGTTACCTCTGGAATATTGTTTTCGTTGGTTATGTAATTTACGAAGATAGTGAAGGTAATGAATATACAGTATTCTCTGAAAGATTCGTAGGTTCTGTACCTCATGAATATTACAACGGCGGTAATATGAACAGCTAATTGCATTATTCAATTTTTTCAAGTATGGAGTAGGGTTTTACTCTACTCCATATAAGAAAATTTATAAATATTGTTGATTTTTACGAAAATATATGCTATAATACCTTGTAGTATATTTTGTGCAATGTTTGAGGAGGTAATTAAATTGAAAAAGTTATATGTTTCTCCCAAAATTGAATATGATGAATTCAGATTGGTTCATAATGTATGTGCCGACTTGTATGAAAGATCAGCTCCGGGTGCAGAATTTTATTCTGTTGGTGTAAATGGTACTTCTGTTGTTCCGGAAGTTACAGCTACTGAAGCAACAAAACCCAACGAACGTGGCTGATTATTTTCAAAATGGAGAATATGAGGGTATGGTAACATGCCCTCTTTTATTTTAAAATTTTTTGTTCTATACATAAAGCGGTGATTTTATGAAAAAATTCAGAACTATTATTAAGTCTTTTACACTATTTATTTTAACATTTCTTATGATTTCATCTGTAGTTTTTCCTGCAGGTGCAGTTACTTTTGTAACATATGATGACTATAAATATGTAAAAATTGACGATCAAAAACTTTATGTTATGGAGTATGTGGGTAAGACTGAAAAATATTCATTCTCTGTACCAACATCTCCAAGTGCTATGACAACTACTGTAGGTGTCTACAAAAACTTTATGATGAAAAATAAAGATATTACGAGCATAACTTTGCCCAACACAACGCAGGAGATTATGGATTCTGCATTTTATGGCTGTTCCTCTCTTTCATCTATTACCTTGCCTTCTGCCCTAAAAACAATAGGTGAGGATGTTTGTGCCAACACAGGAATAAAATCCATAAAGTTTAATGAGAAATTGGAAACTATCGGAGCAGGTGCTTTCTCTGAAAATAATAGTTTATCTGTTGTAAGCATTCCTAACTCTGTTACAACTATTGGTTCGTTGGCTTTTTCTAATTGTTCAAAACTAAAATTTGCCACCATTCCTTATTCAGTTAGAAAAATTGAAAACGGTGCTTTCAAAAATTGCAATGCTGATTTTATAATGTACGGATATAGTCATTCTATTGCTGCCATCTATGCAAGTAAAAACGGAATAACCTTTGTTCCGATTGATGATACTGTTTTCTACGGCGATGTTAATAAGGATGGTTATATTGACATTAAGGATGTTACTTATCTCCAGAAGTGTCTTACAAATTATCCGGGATTTACTCTTGATAAGGATTCTGAGATGAGAACAAGAGCTGATGTTAACGGCGATGAAGAAGTTGACATTCAGGACGGTACACTTATTCAAAAGTATATAAACTACAGCATATTTGTTTTCCCTGTTGAGGAAAAATAAAATGATTCAGCCCTCCCTTTGGAGGGCTTTTCTGTTGTCAATTATGCTGATTTACTTGATTTATTTTTGTATTTATTCTATAATGTAAACAGTAACGTGGGGGAGTGTGTGCTTTGTTATATAAATTTGCAGATTTTTATATTGAAATGTCACCCCTCTATGATTATACCTTGGGTATGGCAAAATACTTTATTTGCAACGAGGATATATCTGAGGATAAAATTATTCACATAGGTAAAAATATTACTGAAGAATTCTGCAAACAAGTTAAAGTTAAAGAGAGTCATTTGTCCCTTGGGGAGATAGAGCATATGTATCTTGCTGCGGAGTTTTTTCAGAAGATATTGGACTACGACAGCATAATGATTCATGCTTCTGCCCTTAAATATAATGGGATGTGCTATCTGTTTTCTGCCCCATCCAAAACCGGCAAGTCAACTCATACCAAGCTGTGGAAAAAGGTATATGGCAATGATGTTACAATTATCAATGACGATAAGCCCATTGTCAGACTGATTGATGATAAACTCTATGCCTACGGCACGCCTTTTGCAGGGGGTACCTATGGCTTCATTGATGACAGAGCAGAGCTTAGCTCTATTGTTTTTGTTAAGCGTGGTTTAAAGAATTCAATTAGAAAAATCACAGCTAAAGAAGCAATTCCTCAACTTTTTAATGAAACTGTGCGTAAGGTTGGCAAGGAGCTTATGTTTAAAGTCCTTGATATGCTGGAAAGAGTAATCAACTATGCAGATTTTTACGAAATTACCTGCAATATGGATGAAGAAGCAGCTGTTCTTGCCCACGATACCATTGTTAAGGATATAAACAAAAACTGTAATATAGAATGAGGTATTTATAATGAAAGTTAAAGAAGATTTTTTGCTTAGAAAAGTGGCAGGCTGCTATGTTGTTGTTCCTGTTGGCAGGGCAACTGTTGATTTTAATGGTATGCTCAACTTGAATGAAACAGGCGCATTCCTTTGGGAAAAGCTGCAAAATGATACAACAAAGGAAGAACTTGTTGCTTCCCTCCTTAAAGAATACGAAATTGCTGAAGATATTGCTTCCCGTGATGTTGATGTTTATATAAAAAAGCTGGAGGATGCTGGTTTAATTGAATAAGCATGTTTCAATCAAAGAGCTTGTCCCTGTATTTAAAGAAATTCTCGACAGTGGCAGTAGTGTGAATTTTACACCAAAGGGTGTTTCTATGCTTCCAATGCTCCACAATAATACAGATGTCGTTCAGCTCAACAAACCCAACGGCAAGCTGAAAAAATACGATTTACCCCTTTATTACTATAAATCTTCTGATAAATATATTTTGCACAGAGTGATTAAGGTAGAAAAGGACGGTACATACACAATGTGCGGCGATAACTGTGCTTTTCTTGAAAAGGGAGTAACGGATGAGGACATTGTTGCTGTTGTGACAGAATTTACACGTGATGGAAAGAAATATTCTGTCAAAGACATAAGATATAAAATTTATTGCAGGTTTTGGGTTGGAAAAAAGAATTTAAAGTGGAAATATTATTCCTTTAAAGAAAAAATATATCCCTATTATAGGAAGATTATTAAAAAATGAGTAAGTACCGTTACATAAAAAAATTAAATAGTACTGCCCTTAAGTGGATAATAAAAAAGAGTAAGCCTCAATTTATCAGCATAATTCTGCTTGTTGTATTGTATACAGCACTGGCAATTTTAGGCGTTTATATGGCTGTTACCAGCAAATATGTTATAAATGCGGCAACCGGACAAGACCCAGCTTATGCTGATAGCCGTATTGATGGCATTATTTTTTACGGTGCAATTTTCACCTTAATAATTGTTAGTCAGATTATAATAAGTATTTTGCAGAGAATTTTTGTTTTCAGAATTAGCGCAAACTTGGAAATCTCATACAAGACGGAATTATTTTCACAGATAATTCAAAAAGAATTTGCAGATGTTACAAAATATCATTCAGGTGAACTTCTTAATAGACTTACCAGTGATATAACCACTATTACAAACGCAATTGTTACAATCCTGCCAAGTGTAACATTTATGATAGTTAAACTTGTGAGCGTGTTTATTGTCTTAATACAAATCAGTGTGCCTTTTACACTTGTTTTTATTTTTGGAGGTCTTTTGGCTGTTTTTGTTGCTTCACTTTATCGAACAAAAATGAAGGCACTTCACAAAAAATCACAGGAAACCGACGGTAAGGTAAGGAGCTTTTTACAGGAGATTTTAGCAAGTCTTCTGGTTGTAAAATCCTTTGAAGCAGAGGAAAAGGTCACAAAAAATGCCGTTGATTTGCAGAATGATAACTATATAATCAAAAGAAAGAGAAACAATCTTTCTGTTATCAGTTCGTCAGCATTTTCACTTGTATTTATGCTTGGTTATGCTTTCGGTCTTATTTGGGGTGCATATAACATTGTTCATGGTTATATTACATATGGTGTGCTTACAGAGATAATTTCACTTATTACCCAGATACAAGGTCCTATTTCCGGACTTACAGGAATATTTCCCGTATACTTTGCGGCAACCGCATCTGCCGAAAGAATTATGGAAATTGAGGATATGCCTGATGAAATTAAAATCAACCACAACAATCTTGATGTAGCAGCAACCTATGATAAACTGAAATCCATTGACTTTGACAATATTACCTTTAGTTATGACAGAGATATTGTTCTTGATAACACAAGTCTACAAATCAATAAGGGCGATTTTGTTGCAATAATGGGTATCACCGGCATTGGCAAAAGTACACTTATGAAGCTGCTTATGAGTGTTTTTCGTCTTAATGATGGCGAAATTTATTTTACCCTTGAAAATGGACAGAAGATATATATTGACAAAAATGTGAGGAAAATGTTTGCATACGTGCCACAGGGTAATTTTCTTTTGTCAGGTACAATCAAAGAGAATGTCACATTTGTTTGTCCTGATGCTACTGATGAAGAAATTTATCAGGCGCTGCACCTCGCCTGTGCTGATTTTATTGACACACTTCCCGATGGTTTGGAAACAAGGCTTGGAGAGAGGGGAGTAGGTCTTTCTGAAGGACAGGTTCAGCGGCTTGCCATTGCAAGAGCATTGCTTACCAAGGCACCAATACTTCTCCTTGATGAATGTACTTCGGCGCTTGACGAAAGTACAGAGCAAAAGCTTCTTACCAATCTTAAGAACATTGCAAATAAGACTTGCCTTATTATAACCCACAAAAGGTCTGCTCTTGCAATTTGTAATAAGGAAGTAGTAATTGAAAATAAGAAAATAATAATAAAGGGATAACAGGTTTTGAAAAAGGAACTTACTAATCAGGAAAAAAATGAATATATTTTTATTCTGTCTTTGCTCTCTAACCTTTTTGGTATTGAGAAAAAAATAAAGGTCCCACAAAATATAGATTACAATAGAGTTCACAAAATTGCAGCTGATAATTGTATTTCTAATATGATTTCCTATGCTGTTACCAAGGCGAATTTAAAAATTCCCCATGATATTTCAAAAAGCCTTATTTACAAACAAAAGTTTATGCTTTTTAAAGATGCCTCGCAATTTTCCGCTACAAAAAAACTTATAGAAGCATTTGAGACAAATGGTATAGACAACCTTCTTGTAAAAGGACAGTTTATCAAGAATTGCTATGAACAGCCCGATTTCAGATTTATGTCCGATGTGGATATTCATGTGAAAGCAAAGGATTTTGAAAAAATCAAAAAGATTGTCACAGATCTGGATTTCAAAACAGGAACACAAACTGATGATTTGTTGATTGTATATCAGGAGCCCTTTGTTGAAGTGGAGCTTCACGGCGACAACGGTATGTTTACAGATACAGAGTTTAACAATAATCTGTTTATCAATGCTAAACTGCAAGATGGCAAAAAGCATACATATGAGTTTACTCTTGACGACCACTACATCTACATAGTGGAACATTTTGCAAAGCATTTCAGAGATTTAGGCGGTATGGGAATAAAGATGATGACAGACATTTATCATCTTCAAAAAGCATTTTCTCATAAAATCAACAAGGATTATGTATACAAAAGACTTCGTGCATCAGGTACCTTGAATTTTTATAGAACACTTATTTCCAAGTGCAAAAAGTATTTTGAACTTGGAATGACTATTGATAATTTTGATATGGTTGATATATTTATTCTTTCAAACCCTATGTTCGGTACAGAAGAAGTATTAATGTATAACAAAAGAATACAGTTTGAAGAAAAATATCTTAATTCAGATAATGAGAGCTATTTAATAAAAAGACTGTTTCCTCCAAAATCAAGAATGATTGAAGATTATCCTGTGCTGAAACGGGCGGGTGTGCTTTTGCCCCTGACATGGGTGCATAGGGGAGTGAAAATAGCCTTTTCAAAGAATAGAAAACAATATAAGGAAAATATAACAAAATATAAAAAATACAATAATTTATCAGAAATTGAATATCTAAAACAGGTTATGAAAAAGGCAGGATTTTAGTACCGATTAATGGGTGCTGATTTACTGTATAAAACGGAAGAAAGAGTGTTAAGAAATGATAACAATGTTAAAAAGCAAGCTTCACAGAGCTGTTGTAACACAGGCAGATGTGAATTATGTTGGCAGTATTACCATAGATAAAGAGCTTATGGACAAGGTCGGTATTTATGAATATGAAAAGGTAAGCGTTGTGGATGTTGAAAACGGAAATCGTTTTGAAACATATGTGATTGCAGGTGAGCAAGGCAGTAGAATTATTTGTGTCAACGGCGCAGCGGCAAGGCTTGTATCTGTAGGCGACCATGTAATAATAATGGCTTACAGACTAATGGAAGAGGAAAAAGTAAAAGAGGGCTATGAGCCAACAGTTGTTTTCCTTGACAGTAATAACAATCCCTGTGAGGCAAAGGAATGTAAGAGAACAGCAAATTAATAGTAATAGGGTAGAGCAGTTTTATTTTTGGTGCAAAAGCCCTTTGAGGCTTTTAAATAATTATGCTGAACACAGTACATGATGCTTACTGTATCGGCAAAAAAGGGGGATTACAATGAAAAAACAAAAAATTGACGGGCCGATTTACGATGCTCGTCAGCTGGGTGGCGGCAAAATGGTAGTTTTGGGAATTCAGCATATGTTTGCAATGTTTGGTGCAACAGTGCTTGTTCCTTTGCTTACAGGACTTTCTGTTTCTGCTACACTTCTTTTCGCAGGTGTGGGTACACTTTTGTTCCATCTTTTGTCAAAGGGCAAGGTTCCGGCATTTCTGGGTTCATCATTTGCTTTTCTTGCAGGCTATGGTGCAATAAATGTTGATGGAAAAAAACCTGAACTTTTACCTTATGCTTGTCTTGGTGTTGCATGTGCGGCATTACTGTACTTTGTTTTGGCTGCCCTATGCAAAGGATTTGGCGCTCACAGAGTTATGAGATTCTTTCCGCCAATCGTTACAGGACCAATCATTATTGCAATCGGACTTATCCTTTCTCCGTCTGCCATTAACAACTGTTCAAGCTCAGGAGACAATGTAGGTCTTTCATGGCTTGTAGCGCTTGTTGCAATTGCCATTATCATTATTTGCAACATCTTTGGTAAGGGTATGGTAAAGATTGTACCCATTATTCTTGGCGTTGTGGGCTCATATATTGTAGCTGTTTGTCTTGGTCTTGTAGATTTTACAAACGTTGCAAATGCCGATTGGATTGGACTTCCGTTCCAATATGAAGATACTGTATTCAGCATCTTTACAGGAGATACAGACTGGGGTCTTGTTGTAACTTCAATCATTACACTTGTTCCCATTGCTCTTGCAACAATGGTTGAACATATTGGTGATATTTCTGCAATTTCTTCAACTGTAGGCAAAAACTATATTGCAGATCCTGGTCTCCACAGAACACTTTTGGGTGACGGTGCGGCAACACTTGTTGCTTCACTCTTTGGTGCTCCTGCAAACACTACATACGGTGAAAATACAGGTGTTCTTAATCTTACAAAGATTTTTGACCCAAGGGTAATCAGAATAGCTGCTTACTTTGCAATACTTTTCTCATTCTCACCAAAGTTTGCTGCAGTAGTTTCTTCAATTCCTGCCGCAACAGTCGGCGGTGTTTCACTTGTGCTCTATGGTATGATTTCTTCAGTTGGTGTAAGAAATATCGTAGAAAATAAGGTGGATTTTGCCAATACAAGAAATGTTATTATTATGGCTATTATTCTTGTATTCTCACTTGGTATTAACTTCTCGGCAGCCGGTGCAATTTCTTTCCCAATCGGCGATTTTAATATCAGTCTTTCAGGTCTTGCTGTTGGCTCACTTGCAGGTATTATTCTCAATGCAATCATTCCGGGCAAAGATTATAAGTTTGATTCCGACGAGGATTTAGCCATTAAGGAAATTAAGAAAAATCAAAAGTCTTCCAAATAATTTATTTCAGGCTTTAATTTAATAGTTAGGGTAGAGCATATTTGAGTTATCCGTTTGTGGTGTTTATCAGTTCCATTTCAGCGGATTATTACAAAATATGCTCTGCCTTTTTATTTTTGTAAAATATTAAAATTTCTCTTGACAAATCGTTCTACAGTGTGTAGAATATAGTTATACTACACGATGTAGAATAGATTTAGGAGGTTGATATTATGGGAGATTTACAAATGGGAGCTATTGAAACACAGTTTGCAAACATTATCTGGGAGAACGAGCCTATTTATTCATCAGAGCTTGCCAAGAAAAGCGAGGAAAAGCTTGGTTGGAAGAAAACCACATCTTACACAGTTCTAAAAAGGCTATGTAATAAGGGTATTTTCCAAAATATAAAAGGCACAGTTACATCCCTGATTTCCAAAGAAGATTTTTTTTCAATTCAAAGCGAAAAATTTATTGAGGAAACTTTTGAAGGGTCTTTACCTGCTTTTATCTGTGCTTTTACATCTCGTAAAAAGCTAACTCGAAAAGATGCAGAATACCTCAAAAAGTTAGTTGATGACTATCAGGAGGACTAAAATGGCTGATATTTTATATTCTATTTTAGATATGAGCTTTAGCGGAAGCTTTGTATTGCTGGCAGTTTTAGTTTTTAGATTTGTGCTTAAAAGAGCACCCAAGTGGATTAATTTTGTGTTGTGGACTTTGGTTGGAATCAGGCTTACTGTGCCGATATCAATAGAAAGTATTTTTAGTCTTATTCCAAAGCACGATGTGGTATCACAGAAAATTTCTGTACCGAACACCCCTGTTTATGTTGGAGAACCTACAAGCGTCACTAATATTGATAATGTTGATATAAGCCATGCTGTTACAAATAGTTCTGCGTTTAGCTTTGACATTGGGCAGATTATTATGTTAGTTTGGCTTGTAGGAATCGGAACTATGATAACTTATATGGTAATCAGCTTTTTATCACTTAAAAATAAACTTAATGAATCGGTGCATATTGAAGGTAACATATGGGAATGCGATAGAATAACCTCACCGTTTATATTCGGTTTTGTCAAGCCCAAAATTTATCTTCCCTGTCACGTGAGCAGTAATGATAAGGTATATGTAATTGCCCACGAAAAGGCTCATATTAAAAGAAAGGATTATTTCTGGAGAGTTTTAGGATTTTTTGTTTTGGCTGTTCATTGGTTTAATCCCTTGGTTTGGTACGGATATATAATGCTGTGCAAGGATATTGAAATCGCCTGTGACGAAAGAGTTATCAGAAATATTGGCAATGAAAATAAAAAAGAATACTCAAAAGCAATTATTGATTGGAGCACAAAGAGATTTGCAATTTCTGCCTGTCCTATAGCATTTGGGGAAGTGGCTGTTAAAGCCAGAGTTAAAAATGTGCTTAACTACAAAAAACCTGCATTTTGGATAATTATTGCAGGAATTACAGCGTGTATATTAACAGCAGTATTCTTTATGACAAGCCCCTTACAAAATAAAGGCAACGCTTTATTAAGTTCAGATAAAGAGTATACCCTGCGTTATGCTTACAAATCCCCCCTTGAGCCTGTTAAACCGGGAATATCCATTAATACAAAGGACAAAACCTTTATAATGTCATATTCGGTTTTCAGTAGCTATATTGTTTCAGGTAAATATAGTATCTCTGATAATTACCTATATTTAAAAGATAGTCAAAAGAACTTTACTTATAGATTTAAGATTAAGGATGATAAAACCTTAATATTTGACAAAAATGCTTCTTCTAAAATTCCTGATTATAAATATGGGTACAGTGAAGTACCAAGACCTCCAATATTGGACGGTGCGGAATTTAATCTGACAAATGATGATGTAATTAAAGCTGTAGAATCCTTTAAGAAGAACAATTCATTAGAGGGTTTAATGGATTTGAATGGTGAAAACCTTTATGGTAGAACTTATAATTTAGTCAGAAATTACTTTGACAAAAGAATGGAGTCGTATTCAAATAAAAATGTTGACTATACAGGCATTGTAAAGAGGAATTGTGAATTCTGGGATTTTATACACTACTACGATAATATTAAGGGTAAATCTTCTGCAAAAAGGTGTGTTTATGAAATTAAGCTTTTTGGTATTTTAGAAAATGAAAATTCATCTGTTGTGAAAGTAGATGTACCTGTACTGGAGAAATTTGTCTATTCACAGGACGATGTAGGTTATGTGGGGAGCAACCATACATTTACTATAGAAAAAGTCGGCGATGAATATCTTATCACTGACGATGAAGTAAATGATAAGGGATACAAAGCCCTAAAAGAGACCTTTCGCAAAAACGGCAATCAATAATAAATCCCCTCTAATCAGAGCACAACAAAAGGCTTCTGCAAATCGCAGAAGCCTTTTTAACAGTTTTGTATTGTTTTATAACAAAAGTTGTGGTTTCAAAATAAATTTCTATTATAATTCTAAAATAGAATTATTCTTCTTCAAGAGCCTTAACAATTTGGTTTGCGCACATATAAACATTGCCGCCGCCCATTGTCAGCACAAGGTCGCCTTCTTTTGCATTTTCTTTGATATATTGGGTAATTTCATCAAATGTATCAAGGCATACAGAACCAG
>JAFLUK010000031.1 GCA_022508865.1 Oscillospiraceae bacterium
CAAGAAATATTGAAAATTTTTGATAATATGTTATAATTGTAGGGTATACAATTTTTATAAAATTAAGGAATGAGCATTATGGCTGAAAATAATCTTAATAACAAAGCAAATGAGGAAGTAATGTCCGGCAATTTTATCCATACATTTATTGATGAGGATATTGCCGAGGGCGGACAGTACGAGGGTAAAACTGTTCACACTCGTTTTCCTCCCGAGCCAAACGGTTATCTCCACATCGGACACGCAAAGGCTATTTACATTGACTTTGCAACTGCTGAAAAGTACAATGGTATGTGCAATTTGAGAATGGACGACACCAACCCCACAAAGGAAGATGTGGAATATGTTGATGCTATTAAAGAAGATATTCACTGGCTTGGATTTGACTGGGACGACAGATTTTACTATGCTTCAGAATATTTTGAAGCTATGTACGGCTTTGCCCTTGAACTGATAGAAAAGGGGCTTGCCTATGTTTGTGAGCTGAATGCAGAGGAAATGCAGAAATTCAGAGGGGATTTAAAAACTCCTGCACAGAGCCCCTATCGTGACAGACCCATTGAAGAAAGCCTTGACCTGTTTAAGAGAATGAGAAATGGTGAATTCCCTGACGGAGCAATGACGCTGCGTGCAAAGATTGACCTGGCATCAGGCAACTTTAATATGCGTGACCCTGTTATCTACAGAATTAACCATATGAACCACCACAGAACAGGTAACGAGTGGTGCATCTATCCAATGTACGACTTTGCCCATCCCATTGAAGATGCTATGGAGGGCATTACCCATTCCCTTTGTACACTTGAATTTGAAAGTCACAGACCTCTTTATGACTGGGTAATCGAAAATATTTCTGCCCCTGCAAAGCCAAGACAGATTGAATTTGCAAGACTGGGAATTAACAACACTGTTATGAGCAAAAGGAAGCTCCGTGCGCTTGTTGAGGAAGGTCACGTTTCCGGCTGGGACGACCCAAGAATGCCCACTATATGCGGTTTGAGAAGACGTGGCTACACACCAAGGTCAATCAGAAGTTTCTGTGAACAGATTGGTGTTGCCAAGGTAAACTCCACAGTTGAGTACTCTTTCCTTGAGCACTGCCTTAGGGATGACCTTAATGATACAGCTCAAAGACTTATGGGAGTTCTCCACCCTATCAAGCTGGTTATTACCAACTATCCTGAAGACAAGACAGAGGAATTTACTGTTGAGAACAACCCAAATCATCCGGAGGACGGCAGCAGAACAATTACATTCTCGAGGGAATGTTACATTGAATGTGACGATTTTCTTGAAGTTCCCTTTAAAAAATATCAAAGACTCTATCCCGGCAACGAGGTAAGACTAAAGTCTGCCTATGTTGTAAAATGCACAGGTTGCGAAAAGGACGAAGATGGCAACGTAACCACTGTTTTTGCAGAGTATGACCCCGAAACCAGAGGTGGCGATACTCCGGACGGCAGAAAGGTAAGAGGTACAATCCACTGGGTTGACGCCAACAACTATGTTGATGCAGAGGTAAGATTGTACAGTAACCTCTTTACCGACCCGGAGCCGGACACAGGGGACAAAAACTTTCTTGATTACCTTAATCCTGAAAGCCTTGTTGTACTGAACAACTGTAAAATTGAGGCTTCTGTAAAGAACAATGAAAGGGATACAAAGTTCCAGTTTATGCGACTTGGCTACTTCTGCCTTGACAACAAGGACAGCAATGAAGACCACTTTGTATTTAACAGAAGCGTAAGCCTTAAGGACGGCTTTAAGAAGAAATAATTTTAAAAACCTCCCTCTTATGAGGGAGGCAGCTTTTTATTGAGGTACTTATGAACACTGTACTTGTAACGGGGGCTTCTCGTGGAATAGGCAAAGAAATTGCAACGGAGTTTGCTTCTCTCGGCTATGCAGTTGCAATAAACTACAACAAAAGTAAAGATGCTGCTAACACTCTTGCAATGCACCTTATGAAAGAATACAAAGTACCCTGCGGTGCATACAAAGCAGATGTTAAAAATCCCTTGGAAATAAAAACAATGGTGGAAAGTGTAAAATCAGAACTTGGCAGTATTATAATCCTTGTAAATAACGCAGGAATAAGCACCCAAAAAATGTTTACGGATTTAACCGGTGAGGATTGGAAAGAAATGCTTGCCACACACCTTGACGGCTGTTTTAACTGCACAAAAGAGGTTTTGCCCCATATGATTTCCCGAAAACACGGCAAGATTATCAACATAAGCTCAATGTGGGGCGTTGCAGGCGGAAGTTGTGAGGTTCACTACAGCACTGCAAAGGCAGGGATTATCGGTTTTACAAAGTCACTTGCCAAGGAGGTTGCTCCAAGCGGTATTAATGTTAACTGTGTTTGTCCCGGAGTAATCAAAACAGATATGCTTAATATCTTTGACGAAAACACACTTAATAATCTGCAACAGCAAACCTCGCTAAAAAGGCTGGGTACTCCAACCGACGTGGCAAAGGCTGTGGCTTTTTTGGCAAGTAAAGAGGCTGACTACATCACAGGCGCTGTGCTGAATGTTAACGGCGGTTTTTTCTAAAATAGAATTATTCACAAGCAAAAAGACTGATTTTACATCAGTCTTTTTTATATACCGTATTTTGTTTTAATTCTGTTTATCTTTTTACCAAAGGGTTTTGCAAGCACAAGGAGAAATACCACATTTGAAAATACATACACAGCAGTTACAGGCAGTGCCGTAATTGCATTTGCATAAAATCTAATTATGTTAAAAGTTCCATCCAACCACATTGTGCTCCACACGTCCATTATTAAAGAAAACAGAACTCCTGAAAATATACCATAAATCAAAAGCAATAATCTGCTCTTAATCATATATTTTCCCAGTATTCCTGCACCAAGCCCAATCAATCCCCATGAAAACATCTGAAAGGGCGTCCAAGGACCTTGTCCAAACATAAAGTTGGAAATAAGTGCAGTAAAAGCACCACAGATAAACCCGCATTCATATCCCATATACATTCCTGTAATTACCACAATGGCGGTAACAGGTTTAAAAAAGGGGACAAAGGCAAAAATGAATCTTCCTGCTACGGAAAGAGCTATCATTACAGAGAGTATTACAAGACTTGTTGTATTGTTTTCTTTTTTTTCAAATGTGAGCAGAATCGGAATTAATGAAAATCCTGCAACACAAATTGCCACAAAGGAGTAGCCTCTGTCATTAAAAATTATCAACCCCAAAATCACCGTCAGGGGCACTGCGAAGAGCAGTATCAAAAGCTTTATTAAAGATTTTTTATTCATTGCTCCCCTCCATTAACTCTACTGCATCATCAACAGTTACAGCATTTTTAAACTTATCACGGCAAATTCTGACGGTTGAGGTAGTATAAAAATTATTCATAGAAAAAAACTTTTGAGGAATTGACGATGACAAAATTTCTCCGTCAAAAAACAGTCCGCAGCGGTGAGCTACAACGGCGGCAAACTCCACGTCGTGTGTAACTGTAACTATTGTTACACCTTTACTGTTTATCCTATCAAGAATTTTCGCAAGGGTATTTTTTGAACAGGAATCCATTCCCTTTGTAGGCTCGTCAAGGAGAATAATCTTGGGATTTGCCAGCAGGATTTTTCCCACTGCGCACCTTTGGATTTCTCCTCCGCTAAGGTCGTAGGGATGCTTATTCATAAGGTGTGCAATGCCTAATTCATCTGCAATTTTTTCTATTATTTCGGCAGCACTTTCAGATGAATAACCCTTGATTTTGCACATTTCAAGGTAATCATCCCTTATACTGTCTGTAAGAAAAAGGGTGTCCGGATTTTGGGGTAGAAAGGCAACACCCAAACTGCTAAAATCATCAGAAGACTTTTTTTTCATATTTTTTCCGTTAATGAAGACCTTTCCTCTGTAGGGTGATATTATTCCTGCAATTATCTTTAATGTAGTAGTTTTCCCACTGCCGTTGCCACCCAGAATACAAAAGTGCTCTCCCTTTTGTACACGGAGTGTAGTACCCTTTAGCACATCATCACCTGACCTTGTGTATCGGAAAAATACATCCTCAAGCTCAACTGCAATTTCTTCTGTTTTGTTTTCCTTTTTCTTTAGTTCCAATTTTCTTTCAGAGAAATTTGAATTTATTAAATCCCTGCCCTCTTTTACTGTGAGAGGGCATTTTGTTTTCCTTTTGTTACTTCCATTGTATCTATTCCAAATTTGCACTGCCGAGGGAAAAGACAAGGATATTTTGTGGTTAATCAACTTGCCGCAAACTTCTCTTGGTGAGTCAAAGGCTATCACCCTGCCTTGCTCCAGAACCATAACCTTGTCTCCAATTGGGAAAAGTTCCTGTAGCCTGTGTTCGGATATTATTACTGTTATCCCCAGCTCTCTGTTAAGCTTGTAAAGTGTAGTAATAAAGTCGTTGGCGGCTATAGGGTCAAGCTGTGAGGTAGGTTCGTCAAGGATAAGGACATCGGGTGACATAGCCATTACCGAGGCAAGATTCATAAGCTGTTTTTCTCCACCTGAAAGAGAGGTTGTTTTTTTGTGAAAAAGGTGTGATATTCCAAAATAACTTGACATCTCCCCGACTCTTAACCTTATGTAGTCGGTACTGTAGCCAAGGCTTTCAAGTCCAAAGGCAAGCTCGTGCCAGACCTTGTCTGTTACTATCTGCTGTTCAGGCTTTTGGAACACAAAACCGATTTTTTCGGAACAAGTTCTTTTGTCGAGGTCATTTAGTGGCTGTCCTTTGTAGGTAATCTCACCTGATTTTTCACCAAAGGGGGCAATTTCCCTTTTCATCAGCTTCATAAGTGTGGTTTTGCCACTGCCCGATTCACCACACACAACAATAAACTCACCTTGATTAAAAGACAGATTAACATTATCAACTGCTTTGTTTTTTGAATTTGGATATTTAAAGTTTAGATTTTTGATACTGATAATTTCCACACTATCGCCTCCCTGATTTCTGTAATAAAGGGCAAAAATGCAATTATGCCAAAGGAAATGTACACCACCCCACTTACAATATCAAGCCTTAAACTATCCAAATGAGGATAAAAGGTAAAGTCTGTTACGCCAAGGCAAAATCCTGTTATTGTAACAGAAAAAAGTATTGTAAGAATTACTGTAAAAACAAGGTCACGTTTTCTGAATTTGAAAAGAGAAAAATGGCTCCTTCCCTTTAGTCCGTAGCCCCTTGCCCTCATAGAAGCAGATGTATCGGCAGAATTTTCCAAGGCTTTTGTTATCAGAGCAGAAAACACCTTCAGCTCACTTGACAATTTGTTTAAAATTCCCTTTTTGTTATATAGACCCAAGGACATCTGCACCTGTCTTATTTCTCTGAAATTATCCCTAAAAAGAGGAATAAATCTTATAGCCATAGACAGCACCAAGGACAGCTTTTTTGCCGCCTTGCCAAAGAGGAACAAAAATTTATCCACTGTCATTATTTTGCTGTAGCATTTGCACCAATATATTACCGAAACTAGCATAAGGGAAATATCTACACCGTAAAGTATTGCTTCAACTGTGACAGGGTTGCCGTTCATAAAAAAAATCGGTGTAACTCCCTTGTGAGAGAACAAAGGGTTAATAATTGCTATAAGCAAAAACATTGGAATGTAAAAGAACAAATCGGAGAAAAACTCATTTTTACTGCACTGTGTCACCATAAAGGCTACCCCACCCAAAAGAGCAAAGGTGAGAATAACAGGATTCATACTGAACATTGCAGTGATGATTATTCCCGCAAAATAAATCAACAGTACAAAAGGATGCAGTGTTCCAAAGCTATTTACTACCTTACTGTTCATTGTATCCTCCTGTTGCTGTATTGCCTATATCTCTGCCCAAATCACAGGAATAGAGCCATTTTACATTGTCACCATTTTTAAGAATATAGCTTGAACAACCCTGTTGAGGGAATTCTCCGTTGACAGAATATGACCAACCGCTAAGCTCACCACAGGAAAATTCATACAGATGATTTATACCCTCAACATATGCACTGCCAAAAGTATTTTGGGTTGAGCCTTGATATTCTAGAGGTATTTTTTTATACTGTGACGCCCTTTGGAGCACATCAAAAACCGTGTCATTGTCCCACAGAACAAATCTTGTTTTTTTCAGAATTATTCCGTTATTTGGTATATAGGGCAAAACACTCTCATCAAGTTTTTTTATATTAATATCTTTAAGAATACTCTTACATTCTATTGATATAGTAACTGTTTTTTCTGCGTTTTTAACATCCTCCGGATGAGCGTTGTAGTACTCCTCCACAGACTGAAAATCCGTTACCATAATAAACACGGCCGCAAAAATCAGCAACACAGCTACTGCAAGTATATCCTTTTTCACTGTTTTTCTTCCTTTGATTTTCTTTTTTTCTTCTGAAAATAAATTATTATAATTGCACCTGCTGCAACAAGAACAAAGGCTGTGGTAATAACAATGGCTGTAGGGAAGCTACTGTCCTTATCGGCTGATACTTTTGCCTCTTTTGTTTCTTCTATTACATTAATCTTCTTATCCTCTGTGTTTAGTCTGTCATATTCTTCCAAAATTTTATCCAGCTTTTTCTTGTCCTTTTTTGTAATCTTACGGTTTTTCAGTTCTTTAATGCTGTTGTTAATTTCCTCAATTTTACTTGGAGATGAGTTTTTATTTTTGCTTTTTGATGGCTTTGTTGATTGAACAGATGGAGTACTATTTGCAACTGTCGTTGTTTCAACATTTTTCTTGTTTTTTTCAGAAGTTATTTTATTATCAGTATTACTTTTTGAGTCAGAGTTATTGTTATTTTCGGTTCCGGTAATAGTTGTGGTCTGCTTTGGTGATTCTGATTTTTCTCTCATATCAAAAAGTGAACTTTCACCACTGCATAGTCTTTTATATGCAACCATTGAGTAGAAACACTGCTCTGTTGACATTTGATTATAACTACCGTTTTCCTGGTGAGCAAAACCCTCATCTGTGCTGTAACGAAGCAGCACCTCTGTAAGAGTAGTCCCATTTTTAATAAATCTTTTGTCCTTGTCGGGATTTATACCCAAGCTACAGAGGGCAACAAGAACCTGTGCTACACTTTCAGAATTTTCAACACCTGTATTAATGTATGTTCCTCTATCACTCTGCAAATCCGACAACAAAGACAAAGCTCTGTCAATACATAATTTTGCCTTGTTATCACTGCTGTAATATGGGGACAAAGCAGTAATTGTCATTGCAGTAATGTCACAGTCAGGGCTTGTACCTGCCAAAGACCAGCCACCACTTTTAAGTTCTTTGTCAAGGAGGTAATTTATCAGCATTTGCCTTGTTGTAACAATCTGACAATCGGTATTCTTTGGAATCTGATAGCTGTTGCAATCAAGGGCAATAAGTGCCCACAGCACACCGTTTACACCTTGATACTTCACCCTGTTATAGTCGGCTAAAAAGTTCAGGAGGTTGTACCCTGCCACATTTTCAGGGTTTTTCCCAATAGCTGTAAGAGCTATTATTGCTTTTGAATATTCAGTATATTTATTTTTTGATATTACTCCGCTGTTCTCCTTAAGGGTGTTTACAACGCTACTGTAATAACTGTTAAATATTTCATTATTAACACTGTAGCCGCTCCTTGCTAAACCCATTATCAGCCACTCACCCTTTGAGGTTGAAAAAGATGATACATTTTGCTTGGCAAGGTGTTTATATGTAGTTTCCAGTTGCTTTGCAATTTTGCTGTCCGGAGATTTTCCCAATACCGACGGCAAACTGCACAGGGCTGCAGCAAGAATGAGCAGTAATGATATTGCACTTTTTAAAAACCTTTTCATTTTGTTATTCCTTATCCTCTTGCTTTTTATTTGCAATATATTCTGACTTTCTCTTTTTAGCTCTTTCTCTTTTCTCCTTTTTTCGTGCCAGATATTCGTCACTTCTTTCAGGCTTTACACCTGAAGCTTCCAGTGCTCTTGGCCAGGGGCCGAGATGAGATTTTATCATCATCACTTCATATTCCGAAAAGTCCGATTTTTTAGGCAGGCGGTTTTCTTCATTAAATTTATTTTTCAACAGGTCAATGCACTGCTGTTTTGTCAACTTATCCTCTATTTTTTTATTCATAAATATAACCTTTAGTACCAATATTTGTTTCAATTAAGTCCCGGTTTATCCATTTATGAATTATCGTTCCTGTAGCAATGTTGAGAGGCTGTTTGTTAAAGGAAGCAAAGTATAGCTGATTTTCGCTGATAGTAATTATTTTTGCAAGGTACTTTTGAATAAGAGTTACGTCCTGGATATTAACCTTGTTGTCTCCGTTTACATCACCGTAAATACCGGAAATTCTCTTTGTATTGCAATAAATACAGCTGTCATTATCAAACATACAGGCTTCATCAAACTCCTCCGTGCCCTTATTACACACTGCTTTGTGAGTGCCGTCGCCATAAGATGTATAATTATAGATATGGTCTTTGTGGTTTTCTGCCTGTTCAAGGGATTTTAGCCCGCTATCAATCTGACTTTTTGTTAAATTCCAGCAACAAAGAAGATTATTACAGTATTCATATGCTTTGCCGTAATTTTCCTCTGTTTTTTCTGCATTAATATCAGCTATTTTCTTTATAAGTTCGCCCCTGTCTGCAAAGGTGTTTGTGGTTTCAAAGGGACAAAATCCCCAACTTACTCCAATATCTTCACCATATCCGTAGAGGGAATACTGCAAGCGGACAACACTGCCGTTTTCAAAGCACATACCATCGGAGCTGTCACTGCCAACATAAAGTTGACCTGCACCTGCATTTGTGGTGTGGTTGTCAACAGTAAACTGCCACCCGCCGTAGAATGAATAGTCGTAACCCGAAAGTGTATCAACCTTGTTTCTTTCACCTATAGTATAGTCAAGAGCCTTTTGGATATCGTCAGGTATTTGTTCCTTTGACCAACCATCAGGCTCACCGCCGTCAATTATACCCTCAAGATAGTAGTTTGACATATCACCGCTATATGTACTTTTTTCTCCTAAAACACTCTCCATAATCTCCGCCAGGGAATTTTCCTTATTATAACCCACCTTAACAGGCTCCTGCACAAGGCCCTGATTAAGGGTAATTTTTTCCACTGTCATATAAATATATCCGTCATAATCCTGTGAAAGTGCCCCGACCTTTACCGAAAATGATGCTGTAAACATAAGTATAACAGCAACTAATACCATAAAAAATTTTTTCATAACAATCTCCCTTTCTTAATAAAAAAATAAAGCTCCCTGCCATAGCAAAGAGCTGTGATAACAAATACAAGGATTTACACCAAAATGCAAAATAGCATAATATCCCCAAAAATATTCACCCTTCTTTACCCAAAAGTGACAGAAACAATAAAAACACATCAAGTCATCTGGCTTAAGGAAAATAAATTTTCTATAAATTCATTCCTATCACAGTAATGGAAGTTGCATCGGATTTTCACCGTATTTCCCTTGTCTGTATTTTTTATTTAATTTTAACATTTATAAGAGGCTAAAAACTCACACCAAAAATTATTCCATATCAATGGCATTTTTAGTCTCAAGGAATTTTGACCTTTTTCTTTTATATTTACGAATAAAGGCAATCCTTTCTTCCATGGTTTTCTCTGAAATCTGCAATTTGTTCCATAATAACCATACCTCATAGTACATTACTTATAGTTTAATTATATAACAATTTTCTATGAAATGCAATAAATATTTCCTATATGTAGTCTTACCACGGGCAGATAATTTATGCCTCGTCCTTATAGTCCTCTTTGCCAAGGGTAATTATTTTTTCCTTTTTAGCCAAACTTTTCAGAACTTTGTTGATGTACAGTGCTGTAAGCAAATCGGAAACACCATTTGCAACCAGTGCAATACCTGAAAAAATCATAAATGCCACTGCTCCGAAAAACGGATTGAACACAATAATAAATCCCATTGCAATCATTAGAACAGCTACAATAAGTACTACTCCCCAAAATTTAGCGCCAATTCGTGCAAGATCAATGCTGTACTGGATTTTCATCACGCCGTCAATAATCAGCACACAACCAAAGAAAACTGCAATTATATTTTGAAAAAATTCAGGATTAATAAAAATTGAAACTCCGCCGATTATTAGTGCAATTGACATTACAAGTCCGTAGGAACCGAAAATTTCTTCTCTAACCTGACTAAAATACATAAACAGCTTGATAATGCCCCATACACAAAGAAGGGAAGCCGTAATATAGCAAATCAGCTTAATAGATGAATTTGGCATAAATATAAACATTGCGCCAACAACTATTAGTGCAAGAGCGGTAAAGATAAAATCTCTCTTAAAGGTTTTTACTTTATTTTTTCTTTCACTCATATTTATACTTCCTTTTAAAGCTCAAAGGCTTTTTTTATACTGTCGTAGTGGAGAAAAATGCCCTCTTTTGCAAACTCCTTTATCTGATCTATATCAGCCAGCATAAAGCCTGTTGTTTCTCTCTCCTGATTGCGCACATCTTCTTCGGTGAAATCCAGAGTAAAGCGGTAAACATCTACAAAGTAGTTGTCACCCTCACCGGGATTTTCTCTGTGATATGTAAAAAGATACTCCTCTTTTCCCTTTGTAACATCAAGCCCTGTTTCCTCCAGCACCTCACGTCTTACGGCATCAACAGAGCTTTCACCTGCCATTGCCGCACCTCCGGAAACCTCCCACCAACCGGGAGCCCAAGCCTTGTCCATTGCTCTTTTTGTAATGAGAAATTTGCCGTCTTTTCTGCAAACCACACCAAGGACTGTCAGGTGATATTCGTCATCCTTCAAAATCCAATTGTTTCTCTCCATTTTTCTTCCCGTAGGAATTTTGTTTTTATCGTATATATCCCAGTATTCCATTTTATCTCCTTCTTTCCCAAAACACAAAATCAACTAAACTTGATTATATCCCAAAACACTGTAAAAGGCAAACTTTTACAGTAAATTTCTTTTGCCGTTTTCAATAAGTATTGTGACAAATTCAGGATTATTAAAAAGCCTTGGAATAAGAATATTGTACAGAGGGTAAGCAATGCCCCTGCTGACAATCATTGTTGAATAGGCAAAGCTATAGAGTCCTCCCGAAAATTTTGGAAAAAATCCTTTATGACCCAGTAATCCGTTTTTGATTTTTGGTAAACGGACTATTCCGCCATGCTCATGACCGCAGAGTATCAAGTCAAATCCGCATTTGCTGTAACTCTTCGCATATATGGGAAAATGCGCCAGTAAAACTCTGAAAAGGCTTTTGTGGGAAATATCATTGAGTCTTCTGATTTGGTCAACAGCCAGGGAATTGCCTTTATCTTCATCGGTGTCTTCTCTGTCATCATTATAATTAATACCGCAAATCTGAATTCTGTTTTTATTTATACTAACAGTAGCAACATCATTATCAAGAACAGTTACTCCCATTTTTTTAAGCTGATTGTAAAACAACTCTGTATCTGTCAGTTGTTCATCGTGGTTGCCTGGTGCAAAATAACATTTATATTTCTTTGAAAGAATTTTTATTAATTCCAATGCCTTTTTTGTCCCTGTGTGTCTATCCGCCATATCACCACCGAGGAACACTGCATCGGGGGAAATTTTTTCCGTAAGCTGAATAATTCTTTTTCCGTTTCGGCCATTGTGAAAATCAGATATAAACACCGCCTTTATGGGCCTTATTATTTTATCTGACTTAACAGTATAAGAGACAGATTTTATCCTGCTGAATATGATGTCGCAAATACCGATTACAAACACAACTGCAGCTATTGTAATAAAGACAAAACCTTTTGTATAGTGAAGCACCTTTTTATATATAGTCAAAAAATCACCGGCCTGTTGCATTGGTATTTATGCTTAATCTTTGCTTAGAAAGCCCAGTTTCCATTCTTGAAAATTTCTACTCTTTCCCCTGATTTTGTAACGGCAGTAATGTTCATATCCTGATTGCCAATCATAAAGTCAACGTGAATAAGACTGTCATTTATACCGCATTGTCTGCACTGTTCAAGTGTAAGCTTTTCGTAACCCTCAAGACAATTGGTAAAGCCCTCTCCAAATGCAAGGTGACAAGCAGCATTCTCGTCAAACAAAGTGTTGTAAAACAGGATTTCACTGTTTCTTATTGGTGAATTGTATGGAACAAGTGCAACCTCACCAAGGTAACCTGCGTTTTCATCCATTGCGATAATAGACTTGAGCAGTTCTTCATTCTTTTCAGCCTTTACTTCAACAGCCTTGCCATTTTCAAATCTTACAGAGAAATTCTCAATAAGCTGTCCCTGATAGGAAAGTGGTTTTGAAGCGTACACAATGCCCTCTGCAACACCCTTTTTGGGGGTGATGAAAATTTCTTCCGAGGGGATATTTGCATTAAATTCTATGTTGCTTCCCAGAGTTTTCTCACTGCCCCCAAGGAATTTTGCATTTTCTATCATACCAACTCTGAAGTCAGTACCGTTTGAGGATTTATACTCAAGGGTTTCTATTCCCAGTGAATTAAGATAACGGCATCTTTCTGCCAAATCTTTATTGTGCTCCTCCCAGTTTTGGATAGCATCCCCCTCTGCTCTTGAGGTATAAAGAATAGCATGCCACAGTTTTTCAATTGCGGTGCTCTTTCTTTCATTTGGGAATACCTTTTTTGCCCATTCAGCACCGGGCACGGCGGCAATACACCACTGGTATTTATTATCCATTAAATCACGATA
>JAFLUK010000032.1 GCA_022508865.1 Oscillospiraceae bacterium
TTCAAGGGTCAGCTTCCTAAGTGGTGAACAAAGGGTGTCCCCTGTGAGAGTGCCCAAAAGCTTTGGCACTGCTCCAATGTCGCCTGCTCCGATATACTGTGCGTCCTCCTGCTTTTTACCCTTGATGGTAAGCACCTTGGTAATTCTTTCGGAAGCGCCTGTTCTCATATTGACAAGAGGTGTATCGGGAGAGATTTTTCCGCTTAAAACCTTAACATAGCTTAATTTACCAACAAATGGGTCAACCACGGTTTTAAACACAATTGCGGCTGCAGCAGCATCGGGGCTCACTGAAACCTCTACAGGCTCACCATTAACATCTGCTCCGATTTCCTCCACGGAGTCCGCTTTTGGTGCAAGCCAAACAAGGGAATTAAGAAGCTGGTCAATACCAAATGTGTTGTGTGCGTCACCGCAGAACACAGGAATGATTGAGCCGTCCTTTACGCCCTGTGAAACACCGAGAATAATTTCTTCGGGAGTAAATTCCTCACCCTCCAAGAACTTGTCAAGCAGTTCCTCTGATGTTTCTGCAACAGCCTCTCTGATTGCCTCTCTCAAGCCTTCATATCTGTCACCAAGGCTTGGCATTTCGGTTGGCTCAACCTTGCCACCCTCGGTGTATTTATAAGCTCTGTATTCAAAAAGATTTACATAAACCTCTGCCTTGCCGTCCTCAATATAGGGAACAACAACAGGACAAACCGCAGGACCGAAGGTTGACTTCAAGTCCTCAAAAACTCTGTAGAAACGGGCGCTCTCGTCACAAAGACCGTTAACAAAGAACATCTTTGTCTTACCCATTTTTGTTGCCTGCTTAACAACCTTTTCTGTGCCTACGTCAATACCGTCCTTGCCGGATACAACAACCAGCACGCTTTCTGCTGCCCTTAATCCCTCGCAAACACCGCCTGCAAAGTCGAAAAGACCGGGGGTATCAACAAGGTTAATCTTTGTATTTTTCCATTCAATTGGGGCCACTGCCGCCAAAACAGAAACCTTACGTCTGATTTCCTCGGGGTCGTAGTCAAGGGTGGTATTACCGTCCTCAATTTTGCCCAGCCTGTCTGTGTTGCCTGTCAGATAAAGAACACTTTCGGCTACAGATGTTTTACCCGAGCCGCTGTGACCGGCAAGTGCTATATTAAGAATTTTGTTTGGTTCATAACTTCTCATTGGATAGTACTCCTTATTAATAATCTGGTCAATATTTATGTTCTTTTATTTCCACCTTGATTATATCACTATTGTTTAAAATATACAATATTTTTTAACGTATTTATTTTATTTTTAACTTTATCACAAATATGGTGTTGGAATATTGTTACTTTTCACTAAATGCATAAATAGGTAACGGTGCATAGTTTTATAGAGCAAAAGGAGTTAAAAGGGAGCAAAGGCACAGAATTAATCATCAAACATTGAGTATTTTTCATATGCCTCCAAATCGTATGAAACACCTGTTGCTTTGGCTGTTGAGTAACCGTTGACCTTGCCGCTAATGTGAACTGCCTGTGCTTGAAACTGTAAGTTTGATTGAGCAGAAATATTCTGCTGTGCAGGCTGTGGCTTTTGATGATATTTTTCTGTTGCTTGCCACTTTTCCGCCAAAGCCTTCCAATCCGCAATTGGCTGTCCGTTATATGTCCAACCCAGTGATTGATAATGGTAAAAGAACTTTTCTCCGCTGAAACTGAAATCCTTCTCATTACAAAAAGAAATTACATCATTCATTGCGGGTGGGGGTGGAGATTTACTACTCTTTATTGTATTATTTTTTATTGTTTTTTTCTTTATTGTATTGGTGTCTGTAGATAGTATGTCCCCCTGTCCGCTAATTGTTTCACCCTCGGGCTGAAAATTGTTTGACCCACTGTCCCACAATTGTAATACTGTCCGTGGAAAGTTCAAGTCCCATTGACAAAAATTTTTATTTATTTTTATAATTCTGTACATTCCCTCATTGTAGGATATATTGATTATCCTTTTGTTTTTCAGTTTTGTAAGGGAATGACGAACAGTGCTGTATGGAATCCCTGTGCCGTTTGAAATGTAGTTGATTGTGAGCATTTTCTCCTCTCTGTGGTAGCCCATTGTCTGATATATAATAAAAAGGATTATTCTGACTTGTGAAGATGTCAGGCTGCTGGCGAAAAGCACCTTTAGCAAATCATTTTCCACCATGGTAAAACCAACTGTTTTTTTATTTTTTGCCATTTTGTTACCTCCTGATTTTTTAGGAACTAAAATCCTATATATAATTTTAGCAACAAAAAATTTTCTTAACAATGCAATAATTGCATTTGGAGAGATTTTTAATGGCAAGAAAAAACTGCCCGACCGTAAGGTCAGGCAGTAGTAGTTTGTAAACACAATATTTACTTGTTGTAAGCGGATTAGTTAAGTTCTGCAACAACCTTCTTGAGAGCTTCAAGTGCTTCGTCAGGGAGCTTGTCGTAGCCTTCCTTCTTAACAGCAAAGCCTTCAACAGCGTCTACACGATTCTGCATAGCGTCCTTAAGAGCAGCCTTGTAGCTTTCGTCGTTCATATCAACCTCAAAGCCGTCCCAATCCATAATTTCAATGTCGGAGAATGAACCCCAAGCCTTGAAATCAGCCTTGCCTTCAACAATAGCTTCAAGAATACCGAGAGTATCGGCAGGCTTAACCTTTTTACCCATAAAGTCGCCTGTGTTGATGATGTAGCAGTCAACATTCTTTTCTTCAACCAGCTTCTTGAACTTTTCATAGTCGTTCTTAAGTGGGTATGTTCTGAATGGGTTTGCATAAGGAACAATTCTTAAAGCGTTAAGGTCTGTACCTGCCTTAACTCTTTCTGCAGTTGATGTCTTTGTAGCAAGTGTTGCACCCATAACAGAAGCAAGAGCAGCGCCCTTAAGCTTAACAACAGGTGGAATTGTTGGGTCCTTCATAATCCAGAAAATAGCATTAACAGGAGCGTCAATCTTATCAACTCTGTTTGGTGACCAAAGCTTTGACTTGATAGCACGGCCGTTGCCGTTTCTGATATCTTCGGTAACAAGCTGAACCTTGCCATCTTCATCGAGAGTAGCTCCGCAGTTCTGACAAGTTAAGAGATACTTATTGTCAGGACAGCCTGCAGGATAGTCAGCAGTCTTGTCAAAGTATGTTGGCTCAAGAGCGATAGATGCACAAGTATCTGTGTTGATGATAAATGCGTCGTCGTGAAGAACTCTGATTTCGTACTTATCGTTGTGCTTTGCGTGTGTAAGTGTGGACTTACCTGAACCGGATAGACCGTAAACAGAAGCAACAAACTTTGAGTTGTCAGCAAGGATATATTCCTTCTGACCACCGTGACAAGAAGCATAGCCGTTTCTGTTTGCAATAGCCCAAGCCATTGTAAGTGTGCCCTTCTTGTGCTCGCCAAAGTACTTCATACCAAGGATAGCTGCGCAGTTAGCATCTGTGTCAAAGTAGCAAAGTGTAAGCGGGTCGCTGAGACAGCTGTAGTCAACATCAGGGCTTTCCTGTGGTGTCCACTGTGGGTCAGAGAAGATGTAAATGTCAGCTTCTTTGCCGTCGCCGACAGACTTTGAGTTCTTGTACATCTTTACATATTCGTCAGACATATACTGGAAGTTCAGCATCCAGGAATACATAAGGTTTTCTTCGCCTTCAGGAATAAGAAGGTGAGCCTTTACCATAAATTCAGGGTCAAGACCTACAAATACTGTTGCGTGGTACATCTTCTTAAATCTTGTTTTGTAAGCGGCGTCCATAATTACCTTGTCAAGCTTAACATCGTCTACACCCGGCTCGCCCTTAATGCGGCGTGCAGCAGCGTAACGACCTGTAACAGCGCCGTCGTTCATTAAAAGAACCTTTGCGTCGCTGTCAAGACCAAATTCCTCACCTCTGTAAACAGGAATATCTGTTACAATTGTTCCGGGAGAATTCTTTGCAAGATTGTAAGCTTCCTTCAGAGTATTTACAGGAACAACATTGTTGCCGTAGAAAGCTGTTTCAATAATGGATCTTGTCTTTGAAAAACCAACCTTACCGGCGCCAATTTCTTCTGTTTTGTAATTAGCTTTTGTTGACATTTCTTTGTCCTCCTTATTTCCGTAGTTTATAATTTATTTAGTAAATTTGCAACTTACAAATACTTGTAATGCATAATACCATTATACTACCAATTAAATTGTAAATCAATTCATAAAATGTGCAAAATTTCCCGTTAAAAAATTCATAATGTAGAAACTTTGACAATCTTTTTGGGTTATTATTCTTTGCCGGCATTATATCCGTTTTTTCTTCTGTTCAGGTAATCTTCAAGTATAATTGTTGCCGACAGGGTATCAACCACCGATTTACGCTTTTTTCCCCTTGTATTGGTGGCGTTAAGATATTGGTGGGCTGTAATTGTAGTGCCACGCTCGTCCTGCAAATCTGTCTGTATTCCTGCTGCGTCACAAAGCTCCTTTGCAAAAAGGCGGGCATTTTTTGCGGATTCACCCTCCGAGCCGTCCATATTTTTGGGCATTCCCACCACAATAAGCTCCGCACTTTTTTCCTTTGCGATTTGGGCTATTTTTTCAATGAGCCTTTCTCTGTTATATTCATTTATCTGTGTAAGAGGAGAGCTGAGCATTTCGCCCTTGTCGCAGATTGCAAGACCTGTTCTTGCCCTGCCCAAATCCACAGCCATAATAACCATAGGTTTTCCTTTCTCGTTATATCACTGGAACAAATCGTTGTTTACATCCTTATTATAGTTTACATACACAGATAAATCATTTTCACCATCTGTCTGTGCAAGAAAAACGTCTTCGGCATTTACCTTGTTTTCCTTTAGCTTTTTGTCCAGCCATTCCTTGTTTTTTCCCTGTTGTTTAAGATTTTTGTAAAGAATATTGCCGTCCATAATCACAGTTGCCTCTGCTGTTGCCTTACTTGGCTTCATTCCCATATCAAATGGGGTCATTGGCTTTTTGTCGCTTTTGGGAAGAATACTGATTTTGCCGTTGCTTTCAAGGTAGGCGCTCTCAATTTCTTTCATACTAAAGAAGCCCTGACTTCTCACTTCTGTCAAAAACTCGCCAATATCCAGCTTGCCCTTGAGAAGATTTTTCTTGTAGAACTTTCCGTTTTCATACACCACCATTGTTTTGCCTGAAAAAAATCTTCTTATAGGCATGGTTGTCAGTGAAAGGTAAGAAACCGCCACAGCCACAAGACCGTAGATTGTCATTGCAATAAGGGGTTCCCAAAAGTCTTCCCATTTTGAAGTGGCAAGCTCTGCGGCTATGGAGCCGATGGTAATGCCGTTGATGTAGTCAAAGGTAGAAAGCTGGCTGATCTGTTTGTTGCCCATCAGCTTTGCAAGTAAAAACAGTACAATTAAAGAAACAAATGTTAAAATTATAATCCTTATAAACATAAAATCACCAATATTATTATGATGATTTTATGAGAAAATATTCCTTTTGTTCTTAATACAGTATCAATTTAATTTTATACAGTTACTCCCTGTTTTATCACCAGGGAACAACCGAGCCTGTAATTTCACCAAGGCTTTTTATGCCGTTTTTGTCCATATATTCAGAAAGTCCCTCTGTAATCTTAACAGGCGCGTAGGGGTCTGTGAACATACAGGTGCCGATTTGCAGTGCTGTTGCTCCTGCCATAAGCATTTCCACAGCGTCCTGCCATTTGGAAATACCACCCATACCGATAATGGGGATATTTACGGCATTTGCCACCTGCCAAACCATTCTTACAGCCACGGGGAATACTGCAGGCCCCGAAAGACCGCCTGTGTTGTTGTGGATAACAGGTCTTTTTGTGTTTATATCTATTCTCATACCTGTAAGAGTATTTATCATAGAAATTGCATCTGCGCCCGCAGCCTCGGCAGATTTTGCAATCTCTGCAATATCGGTAACATTTGGACTGAGCTTAACAATCAAAGGCTTTTTGCAGTGGTTACGAACTGTCTTGGTAATAGCCCCGACGCTTTCGCATGATGTACCAAACTGAACGCCGCCGCTTTTCACATTGGGACAGCTTATGTTCATTTCTATCATATCAACATTTGTGTTGCTGAGCTTTTCAGCCATTTCTGCATATTCCTCGGGTGTGTTGCCTGCAATGTTCGCAATAATAACAGTGTTTTGCTCCTTCAGCCATGGCAAATCCTTTTCTATAAAATGGTCAACACCGGGATTTTGCAGTCCAACTGCATTTAGAATTCCCGAGGGAGTTTCTGCAATTCTGGGAGGCGGATTACCAAGTCTTTTTTTAAGGGTGATACCCTTGCAGGAAATGCCCCCGAGAATTGACAAATCATAAAAATTATTGTATTCACGGCCAAAGCCGAATGTGCCCGAAGCCGCTATAAGAGGGGAATTAAAGTGTACCCCTGCTACATTTACCGATAAATCTGCCATTAGAATACAACCTCCTTGCTGTCAAATACAGGACCGTCCTTGCAAACATGGACATAATCCTGTGAGCCGTCATTCCTTTTAACTTTGCAGGCGCACACAAGACAAGCGCCTATGCCACAGCCCATTCTCTCTTCCAGACTAACCTGACAGGGAATGTTATTTTCGTTACAAATCTCTGAAATGGCCTTTAGCATTGGCATTGGTCCGCAGGCGCAAACCTCGTCAATCTCACCCAGTTTCTCCTTTAGCACATCTGTTACAAAGGCTTTTTTGCCTGCTGTGCCGTCGTCTGTGGTAAGGTACAAATCGCAATTGTCTTTTCTGAAATCACTTTGCAGAATAACCAAATCTTTATTTCTGAAGCCTGTGATTACAATGGGTCTTTCCTTCATTTTTGAGGCGTAAAGCATTGGTGGAACACCGATTCCGCCGCCGATAAAGCAGTACCTTTTGTCCTCTTTTATATCAAAGCCCTTGCCCAGAGGAGCAATAATGTCAAGGTATTCTCCCTCTTTAACTTTTGAGAGAATTTCTGTGCCCTCGCCCTTTACCTGATAAACAAGTCTTAAGCAGGATTTGTCTGCATCACAAATAGAAATGGGGCGACGCAGTGTTTTGCCCGGCACAAGAATATGAGCAAACTGTCCCGCCTTTGCAATGGAAGCAAGCGCCTTGTTCTCTACCAGCATATCAAAAATGCCTGCCGCAATTTCTTCATTTTTTATTACCAAAAACTTTTGTGCGTCATAGTTCATACTGTCTGTATCCTCCCTGACTACTGAAATTGTTAATAGTAGCTCAACTTAACTGTCACTACGGACAGATTTTCTTTTTTCACAATAAAAATATTGTCCTTGTCTATAAAGTAATTTGGCGCCATTTGTATAACATTGTCAACATATCTGAAAAACAGATAATCGCCTGTGTTAAACATTAAATCCACAGCATTGTTATAGTCAAGGTAAAGTGGATCAATGTAAAAATGGAAGTACTCTGCCCCGTTGTTGGCGGCTTCATAAACAGCGTTTGTAAATTCCTCGTTATACTCATCATAAATATCTGTAACGTGAGGACAGCTCTTTACATAATAGTTCTGTGAAGTATCGTAACAATCCGGAAGAAAAATATTGAAGTTTGCCGCTTTGTTACCGTTACTGCCGCAAATTTCATCAGATGTTAAATCACTGTAAAGACCCGAAATTGTGTGGTTTGTAGTAAGCTGATTTTCCGTTATGTTAAAGTAGTCATATCTTGAATAATTTTTGCTGTCGTCCCAGCTGCAATCCACATAGTACCACAAGCCGTCTATTTTTACAGCGTTCCACATATGAAGCTCCTTGTTGCCCTTTCCTGTAATGGTACAGCACTCTATTCCAAGCCTTGACAAAAGGTACTGAAAGCTCTTTGCATATCCCTCACAAACCGCACTGCCGTTTACAAGAGCGCCGTAGGGGGTAAAGGCAAGGTAATCGTCCTCTGTAACTTTAACATCCTTTGCGTACTTTGCAGTGTCAATAATCCGGTTGTGGGCATAAAGTTCCCTGCCGAATTCATCAAGGTTGGATTTTGCAGACTTTACAATGGCATTAATCTTCTTCATCAGCTTTTTTTCCATTGCTTCCAGTGACTTTGGAGATTCATAACTGTAGAGCTGAAGAGCTGTGTAGCCGTTTGTGTTGCTGTAGCCGAAATTGTCCGTAATCCAGAATGCCAATGGATTATCCATCTTATAGGCGGCAATAACAAGTCTTATTTCAGACTGGGTAAGCACAACATTGTCAAGGGTTACCATTTTACATTTGTAAATGCCGCCCTCTGTTTCTTCAACAGAAATTTCATTTACACTGTCTGCAAGGGCGGTGTAGCACTGCCTTTGCTCATCTGTGGTAAGGCAGTTGTAGCCAACCTTAATGTCCAGCGGCGAGTAATATTCATTTTTTGCTTCTTTGCCCGACACTATGTCCTTGTAGCTTGATTTATCGTCCTCTGTTAAGGTTGATAAACTGCTCTTTCCGTCACTTTTACTGTTAAAAAAACATCCTGAACACACAAAAAGCAGACAAAGGACAAGTGTAAGGGATAATATTTTTTTATTCAACAAAAAACCTCTTTTCATATCTCTACTATTATACGATAAAGCAGAATAAAAATAATTCTTATTTAGCAATTTATAAAGTAAAGGCACATTCACGGGAATACCGATGAATGTGCCTTTTCTATAAGAAGGTTTCTCTCTTATATTAAATAATTAAGTTTTTCAGCAACTTTGTTTGCTGATTATCAGGACCAGCTGCCTACACCACTGCTTGTTGCAACATATGTTGTGCTTGAACCTCGGTTGCCGGCATCCCAGCTGTTCCATGTTTCGGAAGTATTGTTAGGGTTATTTCTGTTAAACTTAATGTTTTTAACAGAAGCAGGAACAGATGCCTGCCAAACGTCACCTGTTTTGGACATTTGATATTCCTTGTTTGTACTTGTATCCACCAGAATAAACAAAGCGTCAGCATCTCCAAGCCAGCCCTCCGGTGTGTTGTCCTTAATTGTAATTGTCACGGTGGAAGGAGGTAATGTTGTTGATGATGTTGTAGGTTTACTTGATGTAACATCACTGTTGCCGTCTGTAAAGCTGCTGCCCACAGTAAATGAGTTTACTATATTGGCGGCATACTTTTGAATAAGCGTTGCATCTCTTACGTCAATAAAGGCGTCGCCGTTTACATTTGCTGCCTTGCTCTGAATGGTGTTAATAGTTGAGATATTTGCAGCTACCTTCTGAACAAGAGTTGCGTCCTTAACATTTATTGCGCCGCTAAGGTCAACGTCGCCATAGAGGTAGGTTTTGCCGCTGCCTGTAGATGATTGAGGTGTGCTTGTTTCTCCCCCACGTGAGGCCAGAACATCGTCGTCAATGGAGTTTGCATCTACCCAAGTGTTCTTGCCGTTGTCAAAGACCATCATTTCCGTTGGAAGTGTAAGGTCGGCTGTTTTGCCGCTGTCCCCTGTGTTGTTGTGGAAAATAATATTGCTGTCGCTTGCAGGGATTGTAAATTTATAAAGGTCATAACCCCCAAAGGTATCTACCTTTGTCATTGTGGAGCCGGGCCATGGTACTGCGCCGTCGCCCCCTGTAGGCCAGCTGTAGCAGTACTGGGTTGACCACTTTGCTGTGTTCCACAAATATACTGTGTGGTCGTTTGAAAAATCTATAATTCTCACAGCGTTGGGGTCTACCTTTTTAAAAGTATAGGTGGCGCTTGTTGTTCCCCCCTCGCCTGTGGCTGTCAGCTTAACTGTAATTGTTGAACCGTAAGCAACACCTGCGCCGATTGTGATTGTGGTTGTACCTGTGTAGGTCTTTGCGCTGTCGGAGCCAATCTGATAAGTACCTGATGTGGCATTTTCAAGACCGAGTGTCAGAGTGAGGGTGTCTGTTTTAAAGTTACCGCCAGCCTGAGAAATTGTATTTGCAGGCTGTTTTACACCGCTGTATACAACAGCAATACCTGTTGAGCCAATTTGACCGCTGATTTTGCCGCCGGATACTGTGAATGTGTTGCCTGTAATAACGTCCTTATATGTTCCTGCCTGCATTTTATGGGCAGGAACACTGACATTTTGGGACTCGCCGTTGCAGTTAACAAGAACAACACCTGTTGTGCCGCGCTCGTTATATGCAATTGAACCGCTGTATGTCAGATATTCACTTTGTCCTGCAAAATAATTCTTAAACTGGTTAACAGCCTGAACTTCTTTGTTGCCCCAGGCAGTAACGCTTGCTGTACCGATTTGAGCATTGAAGTCGTTTGGACGTGCAAAGTACATACCGCAAACATCTGCTCTTGAGCCAACAATAGCCCATGTTTTGTTGAGAACTGTGGTTGAAATGTTCATGGAACTACCGTTTGCATATGTATCATGAGATTCGTTCCACTGAACAGCCTTGTTGGCGGCGGCATTCTTACCAATGTAGGCATTGGCCGCACCGGAAGCATTTCTGCTGTTAACCTTGTTTCTTATATCGTTTGAAAGGCCGTTGTCTGTAACACTCATATACTGTGTGTAGCCTGTAATTGCAACGCCGCCGGTTTCGTCAAGAACTTCACCGTAGTAGTATGGGGTTATACCTCTTGTTGATTTTGCATAGCTTGTTGTTGCATTCAGAACATTTGGCCAGAACTGACTTGCAACACCGCTTCTGTCGGCAGGAACCTCAATGTGCTTGGCGCCGTCAAAACGGAAACCGTCTACACCATTGTCAATACATTCCTTTAAGAAGCTTGTGGCATAGTTTTGAATTTTTGTGTTGCTTGTGTTAAGGTCAGGAAGACCATCCATGCAGTTGTGTGTAATATCGTAGCGGTCGTTCCAGTTTGATGTATTTGTTTTAATGGAATACCAGCATGAACTGTCATTCTTAATATCAGGGATAATCAAATCCGATAAATCGTTGCCGTATTTGTTAGCCATATGGTTAAGCACTGCGTCTACAATAACCTTAACACCATACTTATGAGCTTCATCACACATTGCTTTGAATTCTGCTTTTGTTCCAAATGCGTTTTGTGATGATGTATCTATGTTAAAGTTAATAGGCTGGTAATAAACCCACCAGCTGCCCTTCATAGACTTGCCCTTGGTTGACTCCTTGATACCCTGAATAGGCGAAGTCTGAACAGCAGTAAAACCCTGCTCGGCAATCTTTTTCATATTGTTCTTTATACCGTTGTAGGACCAGTTCCAGCATTGAAGAATCTGACCCTGCTGAACATCATCTGCCAAACCATAGCTGTTGGCAGACACCTGTGTTTCAACAGATGCCGAGCTGTCCTCAAGATTTTTTGTTACCGCTGACACAACGGGAATTGATGTTGCGGTGAGAATCACTGCAATTACAAGCAAAAGGCTTATAATCTTTTTGTTTAAATATTTCATAGGTCTCCTCCTATGTCGCAAAGAATACTTCGACATTATAATTTTAAAAAAATCCAAGTATATTATATCAAAAAAACATTAATTTCGTAATCGTAAAATACACCAAATATTAACTTTATTTTTATCTATATTATACATTTTATATTAACAAACTATGAACACATTCCATAGTAATTTTTTATGGAATTTAAGGTGGGACAGCACTGTAAATCAAAGAATGAACTTACTATCTAAAATGAATAATATTTTACATTATATATATCGACTATTGCAAGTAGAAAACAAAATATGTTATACTTACTAAAACAGATAAAAAGGAGCATTCCTATGAAGCTGAAAGAATCAGGAGAAATGTATCTTGAAACAATATATATACTCACAGGCAAAACACCCTTTGTACGTGCAATTGACGTTTGCCGTCATATGGGATATTCAAAGCCCAGTGTAAGCCGTGCCCTTGGAATTTTGAAGGACGGCGGATATGTTGCCGTTGACAGCGAAGGACACTTAAGCCTTACGGAAAAAGGAAAAGAAATTGCAGAAAAAACATACGAGCGGCACACACTGCTCACAAGCTATTTTGTTAATTTGGGAGTAGATGAAAAGATTGCCGCAGAGGACGCCTGCAAAATTGAGCACGTTATAAGCGACGAAACCTTTGCCGCCATAAAGAATCACGCAAAAATTTATGGAAAATAGGAATTTTCCCCCAAGGGAAAACCGCAAAAATAAAGTAAAAACCGAAAGAGAAACCGCAAAATACAATTACATAAACAAGGGCTGCCGCAAAACCAATGCGGCAGCCCAACTTTATGTACTGAATAAATTAACCCTTGTTAAAGATTGACATAATATCGTAGAATGTATCGTCGTCATCCTCTTTGTCAATAACTCTCTTCTTCTCCTTAGGCTCGCTCTTCGGAACATCCTAGATCGGAAGAGCACACGTCTGAACTCCAGTCACTCGACTTGATCGCGTATG
>JAFLUK010000033.1 GCA_022508865.1 Oscillospiraceae bacterium
TACGACAGGGCTTTTCTTACTGTGTACGATACAGGTAACGGCATCACAGCAACTGTTTCCCATGGTGAAAATACTGCCGTTTTGGCCTGCGGTGGTGACTATTATCATTTTGGAGCTGTAAACAGGATTCAAGGTAATCTTACTTCAAAAAATATTTTAAGCATGACAGACAGTAAAAAGGGAAGAAGCTGTTACAGTGATGATATAGTTGAAGAATTTGACTTGAAGTATGTTTTGGTTTATGATAAGGATAAAAGATTACAGGAACAAAAGGAAGAGAATGTAAGAACTTTTGACAGCGACAGTACATTTTCGCTGGGCGAAATAGAAATTAGGTATCTTGTAAGAAACAATAGTGTGTTTACATATATGAAGTGCAAGGGCAGAACAGTGCTTATTCTGCCAAGATATGCAGATTGTTCATTGCTTGATGAAAAGTACAGAACGGCAAATGTAGTTGTTACCGATTCTCCGTCTAAAGACGGTGAGCTTGTAAAATCTGATTTGCTTATAATAGCTTGTACAGAAGAAACCTTTCCTAAAATCTGGAACAATAATGAAATTTCTTCAAAAGAAATATACACTACATTCAACGGGGATTATACTTCATCATTGGAGGTGTGGTAAGTGGTAGTAAATGAATCTGAATTCAAAAAACATATTAAAACAAAAGAATTTCAAAACCTCTACATAATAACAGGGGGAGAAAAATTCCTTGTTAAGCATTATACAAATACTCTTGTAACAAAGATAATGGGAAATGAGCCTCCGGAATTCAACTTCCATAATTTTGACGATAGCTGTGAGATTAACCAAATAGCCGTATCAGTAGATGTAGTGCCCTTTATGAGTGAATATAACTGTGTCAAAGTAACAGACCTTAATGTTGAAAAGCTGAAGAAAGATGATTTTGACAGCTTGAAAGAAATTATAAAAAACATTCCCAAAACTACAATTGTGATTTTTACCTTTCCAACCTTGGATATATCGGGGAAAAATTATAATTCACTGCTCACACTGGGTAAGAAACAGGGAATAGTGGCTGATTTTCAAAGGTACGATTCTCATTCTCTGTCAAAACAGCTTGTAGATGCAGTATATAAAAGGGGTTGTACCATTACTCTTGCAAATGCAGGAAAAATAGTTGACTACGCAGGAACAGATTTAACAGCCCTGCAAAACGAGATTGACAAGCTATGCGCCTATGCCGACGGCGGAGAAATCACTCTTGATATAATTGACAGCCTTGTTCACATTAATCTTGAAACAAAGGTCTATTATATGGCAGACCATATCATCTGCAATAGGGTAGAAAAAGCATATAGAGAGCTTGACATACTCTTTTATCAAAAAACAGAGCCTATATCCATTGTCAGTGCAATTGCAACAGCATATATTGATTTGTACCGTTCCAGAGTAGCAGGAGAAAACGGTATCCCTCTGTCCACTGTTGCAAAGGATTTTAACTACGGAAAAAGAGAATTTGTACTTTCCAAGGCAGCACGTTCAGGGAGAAGAATAAGTACAAATGCGCTTAGGAAGAGTATTTCAGAAATTATTAATACAGACCAAAAACTGAAAAGTACAACAACCGACGGCAGAACACTTGTGGAGAAGCTGATTGCAAAGCTTACTCTGATTGCAGGGGAGGGCTGATATGATAAGACTAAAAGAAGCTGTAATAGTAGAGGGCAGATACGACAAAATTAAGCTTTCCGCCCTAATTGATGCGCCGATAATAGAAACTAACGGTTTCAGAATTTTTAAAGATAAAGAGAAGCAAAGCCTTATCAGACAAATAGCAGAGAAAAGAGGAATTTTAATAATTACCGACAGTGATTCTGCAGGTTTTGTAATCAGAAATTTTCTCAAGGGGATAGTAAAGGAAAGTGACATCAAACAGTGCTATATTCCTCAACTTCGGGGTAAAGAAAAGAGAAAAGAAAAACCATCAAAAGAGGGATTTTTAGGCGTTGAGGGTCTTGATGATGAAGATATTTTAAGGGCGGTCAGAAATTCCTCTGCTACCATAATCGGAGAAAATACCGCAAAATCAGCGGAAATCACAAAGGCAGACTTTTATGATTTAGGCCTGACAGGCAGGGAAAATTCCAAAGGAAACAGAGAAAAAGTACTTAATTTTCTTAACATTCCAACCTATCTGTCTACAAATGCAATGATTACATCCCTTAACACTCTTGTAACTTTGGAGGAACTTAAAGATATTGTAAAAAATCTACAGGGAAATAAAATGAAATAAAATCACCCTTTTCCGCAAATAATAGCAGGGGAAGTGGTGATTTTTTGCGTTATATTTGGGATTTGGTAATTTTTTTAATGGGTGGAGTAACATACGCACTTATAGAAATTTTGTGGCGTTCCCACACTCATTGGTCAATGGTTATCCTGGGTGGTATGTGTTTTCTTGCCCTTTATAAGCTGTTTGACAAAATGGATAATTATTCTTTATTAGAAAAATGCGTAACAGGGGCAATACTCATAACAACACTTGAATTCTTTACAGGCTGTTTAGTGAATTTGTATTTCGATTTAAGCGTCTGGAACTATAGCAGAATGCCCTTCAACCTCTTGGGTCAGGTCTGCGTGCTTTATAGCACAATGTGGGGATTCCTCTGTATACCCATCAATTACCTTTCAAAACAAATAAAAAAGATAGCAGTTTAAAATGGCGGATGTTTAGTAACAACTTACAAAAGACCGGTTAATCCAAAGGGATTAGCCGGTCTGTACTTTCCTGCCATTTCTTTCTTATGGGTTATTTTACTTAACGATGACATTTTTACAAAAAAACCCTTTAATAATTCACTTTACTATGATATAATCAAAAATAATGTTAAAATTAGCAATAGGAGGAATTGTATGAATTCCATATCCAGACAGGAAATTGGTAAGGGTATCTATTTTAATACAATAAAAGACAACAGATTTAAAACAATGAAGTTAAGTGTTTCTATAATAGTTCCCCTTAATGAGGACGATGCTTCTGTCAATGCTCTTCTTGCAGGGGTGTTAACAAGAAGTACAAAGGACTACCCCGATTTCACCATTCTTTCAAAAAAGCTTTCACAGCTCTATGGCGCAAATCTTGCAGGTATTGTGCGTAAAATGGGCGACAATCAGGTTCTTACCTTTTCAATCAGCGGTATTGATGATAAATATGCCTTTGAGGGAGATGTTGTTTCTCAACAGATGTCAGAACTTTTGTGTAGTGTTTTGTTCAGACCCAAGCTTAACGGCAATGCTTTTTGTGAGGAAGAAATAAATCAGGAAAAACGTCAGTTGAGTGATATGATAGATTCAGAATTCAACGACAAGCGGGCATACGCAAACAACCGCTTTACCGAATTTATGTGTCAGGGCGAGCCATTTGCCTGTTCAAGACTTGGGACAAAGGAAGCTGTTGAGGAAGTAACAGGTGAAGATTTGTACACAGCCTGGAAAAAACTCCTTATTGCCGGCAATATAGAAATTTTCTTTATCGGAGAAAGTGACAGCGAAAATGCAAAAAATATCTTTGAAAAGAATTTTAAAAAGAACAGAAGAACACCTTTTCTGCTGGAAAACTCCGTTTGCGGTGAGGTTAAAAAGCTGAAAGAAAAAAGAGAGATAATGGAGCTTTCTCAAAGCAAAATGATAATGGGCTTCCGTACCAGCGTTGCAAGTCCCTCCGAGGATACTATGGCTATGCGTGTGGCAATAGCTCTCCTTGGTGGTACGGCCCACAGCAAGCTTTTTAATAATGTGCGAGAAAAGTTAAGCCTTTGCTACTACTGCTCTGCAAGATATACCAGAATAAAGGGTATTGTCCACATAGAAAGCGGAGTTGAAAAGGAAAATATAGAAAAGGCCAAAGATGCAATCCTTAAGGAAATTGAGGATATGAAAAACGGCAATATTACAGATTTTGAAATAGAAGCAACCAAGCTTTCTATGTGTAATGATTTTATAACTATCTGCGACCATACCGCGGGACTGGAGTCATGGTACCTCAGCCAGCTTATGGACGGAGAGCTTGACTCTGTTGAAGAGGCATGCCGAAAGGTAAATGCAGTTACAAAGGAGCAGATAATGGAAATGGCTTCCAAATTGCACTTTGATACAATCTATACACTGGAGAGTAAATGATGGATAAAAATATAAATTTAAAGGAATTTCATTCAAAGCTAACAGGGGATAAGTATTATAAAGTTAAGCACAAAAGCGGACTGAACATATATATGTACGAAAAAGAGGGTTACAACAGTACCTATGCTATTTTTGGTACAAGATACGGCTCAATCAACACTTGCTTTAGTGCAAACGATGGTGAAAAAATAACAGTACCCGACGGCATTGCCCATTATCTTGAACACAAATTGTTTGAGAGCGAGGATGGAGATGCTTTTACAAAATATGCCCGCACAGGTGCCAACGCCAATGCATACACCAGCTTTGACAAAACCTGTTATCTTTTTTCGACCTCACAAAATTTTCAGGAAAGTCTGGAAATTCTTCTTGACTTTGTTCAGTCGCCCTACTTTACAGAGGAAACTGTTGCCAAAGAGCAGGGAATAATCGGACAGGAAATAAAAATGTATGATGACTCACCGGACTGGAAAGTACTCTTTAATCTTCTTGAGTGCCTGTACCATAATCATCCGGTAAAGATTGACATTGCAGGTACAGTGGAGAGTATAGCAAAAATCACACCGCAAATGCTTTACGATTGCTACAATACATTTTATAACCTTAACAATATGGCGCTTTGTGTATGTGGTAAGGCAACACTTGATGAGGTGCTGGAGGTTGCCGACCGTTGTCTCAAACTCTGTGAAGATGTGAAAATTACAAATTATTTTGAAGACGAGCCATATGAAATTGTAAAGGATTTTTCAGAACAAAATCTTCCTGTTGCAGTACCGCTCTTTAATATGGGCTTTAAGTCAAAGAGAGAAAAAACAAGCAGCAGTAAGGATATGGCAGCCCTTGATGTGCTTCTTTCAATGCTTTTTAGTTCTACAAGTGAAATATACAAAGAATTGCAGGACAAAGAACTTATAAATCAGTCATTTAATTACGAGGTGTTTGAGGGTCCCGGATTTTTCACAATTATTTTGGGTGGAGAAAGCCGCAATCCTGAAGAAGTTAACAGCACAATAAAGGAATATATCAAGAATTTAAAAGAAAACGGTCTTTCCATAGATGACTATGACATCAGCAAAAGAGCAGTTTATGGTGATGCTTTGTCTGCGCTTAATTCTGTAGATGCTATAGGTAATAATTTAATGGAAAGTCACTTTACAAACAGAGAATTTTTCTCTTATATTGATGAAATTTATAAACTTACTTTTGAAGATATAGAGAAAAAATTTAATGAAGTGTTGGATTATAACAATTCTGCATTGTCAGTAATCAGATAAGGAGTTTTAAATTGAAGGTTTCATTCCCCGGATTGGGTTTTGATTTGGATATTGACAGAGTTGCATTCAAACTGGGCAGTGTCAGTGTCTATTGGTACGGTATTATCATAGCAACAGGTCTTATTATTGCCTGTGTATACGGCTTCAGACGTGCAAAGCACTTTGATGTGAACAGCAACAAGCTTCTCAACGTGATAATTGTGGGAGTAGTATGCGCCATTGTTGGAGCAAGGCTATACTATGTTGCTTTTAGTTGGGATAGCTACAAGGACAACCTTTTATCCATTCTTTATATTAACAAGGGCGGACTTGCCATTTACGGCGGTCTGATAGGTGCAATTATCGGCGGCGGTATTTGCTGCAAGATGCAAAAGCTGAACTTTTTGTCTACCCTTGACTTGGCTTCTATAGGTTTCCTCATAGGACAGGGAATAGGCAGATGGGGCAATTTCTTTAATCAGGAGGCATTTGGCACAGAAACAGACCTGCCATGGCGAATGGTAAGTGATAATACAGGCGGTGTAGGTGTGCATCCCTGCTTCCTCTACGAATCCCTGTGGTGCCTCTTGGGTGTTTTGGTGCTCCATATTATCAGTAATAAGTGGTACCGCTTTAAGGGTCAGATATTCCTTTGCTATATGGTTTGGTACGGAGCAGAAAGAATGGTGGTAGAGGGTTTAAGAACAGACAGTCTTTATCTGCCTTTCACTCTATTTGGCTATACACCCAGAGTAAGTCAGATTTTATCTGCTGTAATATTCCTCACAGGAATTATTCTTCTTATTGTTTTTAGAAATAAAAAGAACACCAAGCATAGCAGAATAGAAAGAAAATATACAGATAAAGTTAAATAAACAATTTATGTAAGGAGTAAGAATATGGCGGTAATAATTGACGGAAAAAAGGTATCAGCAGAGGTTAAAGAGCAGGTAAGGTTGGAAACAGCAGAGCTTATAAAAAAGGGTGTTCAACCGGGCTTGGCTGTAATTATTGTTGGTGATGACCCTGCTTCCAGGGTATATGTTAATAATAAGAAAAAGGCATGTGAGGCAGTGGGCTTTTTATCAAGAGAATATGCACTTCCGGCAACAACTACCCAGCAGGAGTTGTTGGAGCTTGTAAACAAGCTTAATGATGATGAAGAAATCAACGGTATTCTTTGCCAGCTTCCTTTGCCAAAGGGACTTGATGAGAAATCTGTAATTGAAGCAATTTCTCCTCTTAAAGATGTAGATGCTTTTCATGCCTCAAATGTAGGCAAAATTATGATTGGGGACTATGACTTCTTACCCTGCACACCTGCCGGTGTAATGGAGATGCTCCACAGCTACAATATTGCTGTAGAAGGCAAAAAGTGTGTGGTTATCGGCAGAAGCAACATAGTAGGCAAGCCAATGGGTATGCTGCTTCTTCACGAAAATGGAACAGTTACCATAACTCACAGCCGCACCCAAAATTTAAAGGAAGTTACAAGAGAAGCAGATATACTTGTTGCTGCAATTGGCAAACCCAAGTTTGTCACAGCAGATATGGTAAAAGAGGGTGCAGTTGTAATTGATGTGGGTATGGATAGAGACGAAAACGGCAAACTCTGCGGTGATGTAGACTTTGAAAATGTAAAGGATAAGTGCTCTGCCATCACTCCAGTGCCCGGCGGGGTTGGTCCAATGACCATTGCAGTACTTATGAAAAACACCTTAAAGGCTTGTAAATTACAGAATAACCTTTAATAAATCAAAATAATTATAAATATTCCTATATTATTGCCAATTTATTGATAAATCTGTATTGACAATTATCCTACTTTGTGATAGAGTATATAAGCCGCATGTTGTGGGTTGCAAGAAAATTTGTTTTTTATTAACAAATTTCACCTATCACAGCGAGTCTATAAAAAAGGAATGGTACTAAAGTATGTACGCAATTATTGCAACCGGTGGTAAGCAGTATAAGGTAACAGAGGGCGACCAGCTCTTTATCGAAAAGCTTGCTGCTGAAGAAAACGAAACAGTAGAAATCCCTGTAATTGCAGTTGGTAACGATGACGGCACTCTGGATTTTGCTGATGGTAAGACAGTAACAGCTAAAGTTCTTAAGAACGGCAAAGCTAAGAAGGTTCTTGTTATGACCTACAAGCCAAAGAAGGGCGAAAAGAGAAAGATGGGTCACAGACAGCCATACACAAAGGTTTCTATCGAAAAGATTAACTAATGACAGAAGTTATTTTCTTTACAGAAGGTGACCTTATCACAGGGTTTTCCCTCAGCGGTCACACAGGTTTTGCAGAGGAAGGTTCAGACATTGTCTGTGCATCAGTCAGCTCTGCGGCATATATGACAGCAAACACTATCACAGATGTTTTGTGCTTAAATGCCAAAATAGAAGTTGACGACGGATATATGTACCTTATGCTAAACAGTAAAGATTCACTTGAAGCACAGACGATTTTAAAGGGCTTCAGGAACCATATCACACAGCTTTGCAGTGAGTATGGAAAGTATATTAAAGTAATAATTCGGAGGTAAGAAATGCTTAAGATTAACATTCAGTTATTTGCTCATAAAAAAGGTATGGGTTCTACAAAGAACGGCAGAGACAGTGAGTCAAAGCGTCTTGGCGTTAAGAGAGCTGACGGTCAGTTTGTTCTTGCAGGCAATATACTTGTAAAGCAGAGAGGCACACACATTCACCCGGGTGAAAATGTAGGCAGAGGTTCAGACGACACACTTTTTGCAAAGATTGACGGTGTTGTTCGTTTTGAAAGAATGGGCAAGGACAGAAAGCGTGCTTGCGTATATCCTGTTGAGCAGTAATCAGTAACATTTGGGCGGTTGTTAACCGCCCTTTTTGTTTTTCTAATCAATAGTAATTATAAAGGGCAAAAATTAAAACCGCTGACAGATTTATAACAAAACCTGTCAGCGGACCGAACATCACTAAAACATATCAATTATTTGTTATTCAAAAACCGGCAATAGCTTTTTGGATAAGGGTGGCATCCCTTACAGACAGTGTTCCGGAACCACTGATGTTAGCGGCTTCATAATCAATTTTGTCTCTTTTAACAATGCCTGCAATATATTTTTGGGTAAGTGTTGCATCTCTGACAGTAACTCTTCCGTCACTATCTGCATCTCCTATAATCCTTTTATCAGGATTGGTAGGTCTTATGATATTTCCAAAAGAACTATCCCATGCAACTGCACGGCAAACATTAGGATATTTCAACAGAATGTCAATTGCCATTTGCATATTTTCCTCTGTATTTTCAGCAAGGAAAATTTCATATTCACTGTGAATTTTGTTGTCGGTATTGTTAATATAATTACCAAGCCAACTAATTTTTGTTACCTCAATATCCTCCAGCATATCTTTAGTAACATTACCAATTACATCAACTAAAATTATTCCTGATGGTTCATATGGAGCGGTGGTATATTCATCGCTGTTGTCTGTTGGTATAACAAAGGAAATTTCAGATGTGGTTGGTTGAACATAAACAGGATGTGCAGCAATAACAGGCATTGGTTGTTTCTTAAGTATGTCCAATGCTCTGAAAACAACTTCCTCTGACTTTTCAGTAAAGCTCAAATGGTAGTAGCCCTCAAATCCAAGACCTTCTTCATCAACCTCATCATCAGGAGGATTGCCGATATAGGTGAACTCAAAACCCGGTAATAAATCTCTGATAAACCTGTCGGTAACCGGATAGGCTGTTTGAATTGTTATTTCTCCGGGGACAATAGAATGGTTAGGAATTGTGCTTGTCGCGGATGTAGTTCCTGTTATCCAAACCGGATGTGCGCTTATAACAGGTTTTGGATTATCTTGTAAAAGTTCCAATGCTCTAAACACAATCTCTTTTGTTTTTTCAGAGAAGCGCAGGTGGTAGTATCCTTCAAACCACAGACCATCTTCATCAACCTCATCATCAGGTGGATTGCCGATATAAGTGAAATCAAAGCCCGGCAATAAATCTCTTATACATTTGTCGGTAACAGGATAGGCAGTTACCAAAATTAATTCACCCGGTACAAATTCACGTCCATTGATATTTTCTTCTGTTGATGAATAATTACTTGTTTGTGAGTTGCTGTTTACTGCTAATATACTTGGTATACAACCAAGGAGTAGTACGGCAACCAAGCAGATTGATACAAATTTGCTGGAAAATGCACCTTTCATAAATAAATACCTCCTTTCTTAATTATAACATATAATTTTAATTAAACAACATAAAAGTAAACACTGATTAAATAACAGTAAAACCATTTTAGCTTGTGTTTATCTAATAGTGATGTTCACTTACTTTATAGCATATAATTTTGGTATTTTGGGATTTCCAGCAAAAATGATATATATTCGGGCAAAAATGATTTAATTTATTTGATGACAAAGTCAATGTTATGAAGTATACTATATCTTGAGGTGGTGAGCTTTTTGATAAATATACTAATTTGTGATGATGAAGTAAAAATAACAAACAAGGTTTGCTCCTTAATAAATGAGATAAAATTGTCCCACAATATGAATTTTGATGTTGATGTTAAAAATTCAAGTGACTTTATTCTTAATTGCAGTAAATCTTATGATATTGCAATTCTCGATATAGAAATGCCTGTTGTAAATGGTCTTGATATGGCAGAAAGGCTAAAACTAATAAATTCCGATATTATTATAATTGTGCTTACATCCTATTCCAAGTACCTGGACAGTGCAATGAAAATACAGGTTTTCAGATATCTTTCAAAGCCTATAGAAAAAGAAAGATTTATCAGGAATTTTTCAGAGGCTCTCAGCAGCTATAAGGAGCTTAGCAAAGAAATTATAATACAAAAATCCTATGAGGTATTCAAAATTAAAACAAAAGATATTTTATATATTGAAAATAAAAAACACGGCTCAATTATTAAAACAAAGTATGATTTGTTTATAACCAACAAAAAACCACAGGAATGGTTTGAGATAATTAACCAACCAAATTGCTTTGTTTATTCTCACAAGAGTTATATTGTCAATATGCAGAATGTAATTAATTTCAATAAAAACTTCATTACATTTTGCGATAACACAGATGTTCACTGTATTTCTCAAAGAAAGTTTTCTGATTTTAAAAAGGCTTTTTTCAATTTTGCAGGTGATATAAAATGACTACACTGTGCTATATTCTCACTTATACAATAGAGGTACTTATTTCATATATCTATTTGGAAAGTAAGTTTGTATCAAAGTTTCATAAGAAGTATCAGATTATACTTACATATGCTTTGTCATTTGCACTGCAATTTGCCGTGAATTTTTTGGAAATACCATATTTTAACCTTGTAGCATTTGTGGCTTGTGTATTTTTTATAGCCCTTTTATTTTACAATGCAGGTTTTGTACAAGCAGTGTCAAATTCAATCCTCCTTACTGCTGTAATGCTGGTTTCAGAGCTTACAATATATTATTTGTCAAGATTTATATTTGGCACCGATGTTGACCTTTATCTAAAAAATGAGTATATTCTTATTATACAGACAATTAGTATAAAACTACTGTATTTTCTTATTGTATATCTTATAATAAAAATATCTTCAAAGGACAGAGAGTCTGCATTTAAGTTTACAAAAGGAACTTTCCTGTTTATTCTTCCTGTGTCATCAATTCTTGTTTTGTTTGGTATTGTGAGAATAACAGAGATATATACAACCGACAGCTATTTCTATGCTATATTTATAGCAGCTGCAATACTGTTGCTGTATTCAAATATAATAGTATTTGGCGTGTACGAGTCAATTCTCAAAACCCAAATAGAAAATACAGAACTGCAGTTGCTAAATCAGAAGTCTGAAATAGACACAAACTATTATGCAATGCTTCAAAATCAGTATGAAAATTCAAATATTCTTATACACGACATCAAGCACCACTTGCTATCAATAAAGGAGCTCTCAACCCAAAAGGATTGCATTGGTATCAACAACTATATTGATAATCTGTACGGAGAATATCAAATTAAATATCTTCAAAACTACAGCAGTAACAAACTTATTAATGCAATAATAAACCGTTACGCAATGATTTGTAACGACCTTGATATAAAGCTTTTTACCGATATTAGGGATATTGACTTTTCTTTTATATCCGACAACAACCTTACTTCAATTCTCGATAATATTCTGGAAAATGCAGTTGAAGCTTCAAAGGGCAGTAGCGAAAAGAGAATTGAGCTTACTATCAGGCAGACTAATTTGAATTTTGTTGCAATTAAAATATGGAACTATTCCGGCAAAGCTCCAAATATAAAAAACGGAAAACTGGTAACCACAAAGGATAATCACAATATTCACGGTTTTGGTATCAAAAGTATTGAAAGAATAGCAAGACAATATAGCGGAAATGTTAATTATTCCTTTGAAGATGATAATATGAAATTCAGTCTTACAATAATATTAAAGATAAAATAATTATTGGAGGTTTTAAAATGCACAATGATGTAAATAAAGGCGAAAAAAAAGTAATGAATAACAATCCAACAGTTGCAAGTGTAAATCTTGTCCACGACATTGTTGGTGACAGCGATAAAGGTCTGGGCTTTAAGGTAGTTGTGGGCGTTCTCACAACACTTATGGTAATTATCGGAATTGCCCTTGTTATCAACGACAGAATTTTAACAGGTATAATTATTGTACTCATAGGACTTACCCTGTTGTTT
>JAFLUK010000034.1 GCA_022508865.1 Oscillospiraceae bacterium
ACAATCCTGAACTTGCAGAAAAATATGCAAACAGAATTGTCAGACTGTCTGACGGAAAAATTATTGACGACACTAATCCCTATGAGGTAAAGGAAGAAAACCTAGAAAAGCCCAAGCACAAAAATATGGGCAAGTCCTCAATGTCCTTTCTGACCTCACTTGCCCTCAGCTTTAACAATCTGCGTACCAAAAAGGGAAGAACACTTCTTACCTCGGTTGCAGGTTCAATCGGTATTATAGGCATTGCCCTTATTCTTGCTATTTCAAATGGTGTTAATAACTACATTACAAATGTGCAAAAGAATACAATGACCTCTTATCCTATTACCATAAGTGCCCAGAACGTGGATTTGTCCAGCATTATGCAGGATGGTCGGAATGCCTCAATAGACAACGACAACATTAATCACAAAATGGATAAGGTTTATTCTAACAGTACAGATTTAAAAATGGTTTCCAGTATGACCAACAACATAAATAAGAATAACCTTACCAAATTCAAAAAGTACATTGACAACCCCAAAAGTGAAATCAATGAATATATTGGAGAAAACGGAGTTGTATATTCCTATGATACTTCCTTTGGTGTGTATACCTATGACCCTGACGGCGAACTTGTAAACACCGACGGCTCAACTTTAAAGAGGGAAAATCAGCAGTCAACGGGAATCATATCCAATATGGAAAATATGAGGAATATGAACAGTATGAACAGCGCAGTGTCCTTCTCAAGCAATAACTTTGAGGAGCTTATGCCCTCAAAGGACGGCAAGGCAGTAAGTGATGCGGTGAAGGAAAACTACACTCTGCTGTACGGCGAATATCCTCAAAAGTATAACGAAATTGTCCTTGTTGTAAATCAGAATAACGAAATTGCCGCAAGTGTACTTTATTCTCTCGGAATTATGAAAACCGAGGAATACAGGGATTACTACGACAAAATCAACAAGGGCGAAAAGGTTAAGCTGAAGGATCAGAACTGGACGTATGAGGAAATCTGCAAGAAGGAATATACACTTATTCCTGCCTGTGATTACTATGTTAAGAATCAAAACGGTACATTTGACAATATTTCAGACGACAAGGACGAAATTGAGAAACTGATGAAAAAGTCCTTAAAGCTGAAAATCACAGGTGTTATCAAGCTGAATGACCCTGACAACAAAATGATTAACAGTTCTGTGGGCTACACCCAAAAGCTGTCAAATTATATAATCGACTATACAAACAAAAGCGATGTTGTAAAAGCACAGAAAAACAGCAAAGGAAGAAATGTTCTGAACGGAATGGCTTTTTCACCATCAAACAAAAAGGCAAAAGTGGCAGACACAAAAAAATACCTGAAAAATCTCGGGGTATCGGAAAAAGCAAAGCTTTGTAAAGATATTTTTGTAAAGGCTTACGGCGGCAACCAAGAAATGATGGCGCAGATTGAAAGCCTGACGGAAAGCCAGCTTGCAGATGCCCTTGACAATTACATCATTAATAATCCTGACGAAGAAATACTGCTTTCTATTTATAACAGCTATATTTCCACAGGAAGTTATGATGATAATATGAAGGAGTTTGGCGTTGTCAGCATTGACACACCATCTGCAATCAATATCTATGTAGACAGCTTTAAAGACAAGGACGGCATTGCAACCGCCATTGAAAATTATAACAAAAAGGCGTCTGAAGAGGACAAAATCAGCTATACTGATTTTATTGCTCTTCTTCTTTCTTCCGTTACCACAATAGTAAACGTTATTTCCTTCGTGCTCATTGCATTTGTGGCAGTGTCCCTTATTGTTTCTTCCATAATGATTGGTATTATAACCTACATTTCTGTGCTGGAAAGAACAAAGGAAATCGGTATTTTAAGGGCGATTGGCGCTTCAAAGAAGAATATTTCCCGTGTGTTCAATGCAGAAACCTTTATTATAGGTCTGTGCTCGGGATTGATTGGTATTGGCTTTAGTTATTTAATGCTGATTCCCGGCAATTTAATAATACATTCACTGATTGAAACAACAGATGTCAGTGCAATGATACCACCTGTCAGCGCCGTTATTTTAGTGGCACTCAGTGTTGTGCTCACCTTAATCGGCGGTATTATTCCATCTAAAAAGGCGGCAAAGAAAGATCCTGTAACAGCCTTGAGAACAGAATAATTAAAACAAATAAATACAAAACAAAAAAAGCAGAAGCTGAAAGGAAAATTCAGCTTCTGCTTAATTTTTTACTTTTCTTTATAGGAAACTGACTGAAAACAGTGTGGCGATAGAGTTTTGAAAAATAAAACTATCTGTCCGAATCAGATGCAACGTTACGTTGCTTATTCCTTGCCGTTCCAGCAGTAGGTGCAAACCTTATCCTTGTCAAGTCCGATAGCCTCCAAAAGGCCGTCAAGGGATTGATAGCCAAGGGAATTAAAGCCAAACTTTTCGCAGATTGTTTTCAGCATGCACTGGCCTCTCTCTGTGTTGGCGTCTGCATATTCCTCAAGGTGCTTTTGTCCTTCGTCACCCTCTAATTCCTGAACAGTCTTTCTTGCAAGAAGTTCCATTTCCGAGTTGCTTGCAGAGAAGTTCAGATACTTACAACCGTACATAATCGGCGGGCAGGCAGAACGCATATGTACCTCTTTTGCACCGCTTTTATAAAGGAAGTCAACAGTTTCCCGAAGCTGTGTGCCGCGTACAATGGAGTCGTCAACAAACAGAAGCTTTTTGCCCTCAATAAGTTCAGGAACAGGAATTTGCTTCATCTTTGCAACCTGATTACGAACATTTTGGTTAGTCGGCATAAAGGAGCGGGGCCATGTTGGTGTGTACTTAATAAATGGACGGGCAAAAGGAATGTTACTTTCCTTTGAATAGCCGATGGCGTGGGGAAGACCGGAGTCGGGAACACCTGCAACATAGTCAATATCCTGTGCAAGTCCTCTCTGCTTATCATCCTTTGCCATAATCTCGCCGTTTTTGTATCTCATAACTTCAACATTAACACCTTCATAGCGGGAGTTGGGATAGCCGTAATATGTCCAGAGAAAACCGCATATTTTCATTTTGTCCCTTGGAGGTGACACAGTTTCGTAGCCGTCGGCAGTAATTTTTACAATTTCTCCCGGACCCAGCTCGTATTCGTCGGTGTAGCCTGTTTTCTGGTAGGCAAAGGATTCAAAGGATACACAGTAACTGCCCTCTTTTTTACCGATAAGTACAGGCAATCTGCCCATTTTGTCCCTTGCGGCATAAATGCAGTCGCTGGTCATAAGCATAATGGTAGACGAGCCCTTTATCATTTCCTGTGCATAGAGAATACCGTCAACAAAAGAGCTTTCTTCGTTAATAAGTGCAGCTGTCAGCTCTGTGGAATTAACACTGCCGGAGCTCATAGCCATAAACTGGTGACCCTCTGCGGTAAAGTGGCGTTCAACAATTTCCTCTGCATTGGAAATAAGACCAACTGTTGTAATTGCATAAAGTCCAAGATATGAACGAACAAGCAGTGGCTGTGGGTCAGTGTCACTGATACAACCAATACCCTTGTTGCCGTGGAATTTAGCTAAATCCTTTTCAAACTTTGTTCTGAAAGGAGTGTTCTCAATGTTGTGAATCTGACGCTGAAAACCATCCTTATCGTCGTGCATAATCATACCGCCTCTGCGAGTACCCAGATGTGAATGATAGTCAACACCAAAGAAGATGTCCAGTGTTACGTCCTGCTTTGCAATAGCACCAAAAAAGCCGCCCATTAGTTTCACCGTTCCTTTATATTATGAAATTTATTCTGTTAATGATAAACATACAATATAAATTATACTTTATTTTTCCTTATAGTTCAATACCGATAAAGAAAAATAACAAGAATAATAAAAATAAACTTACAACCAATAACAAATGGGGCTGTTGTTATACAGCCCCATAATAGTATGTTTAAATATCTGCGCTTGCAAGTACCTTAATACCGTTTTCTTCAAGCACCTTTTCGGTAGCGTTGTTGTCGTCAACACGAAGAACAACATATGCCCCTGAATTTACAGTGGAGGTAAATGCGTACATATAGTCAATGTTAATGTCTGCGTTACCCAGCACACTCATAATGTGATACAGTGCGCCTGACTCGTCTTTCATCTCGGCTGCAACAACATCGGTTACAGTATAGATAGAGTCCTCAAGAACATTTTTTGCTCCATCAATATCAGAAACAATAAGGCGTAAAATACCAAAATCTTTTGTATCAGCAATGCTCATAGCACGAATGTCAATCTTGGCATCTGCAAGAGCCTTTACAGTTTCCAGAAGTTTGCCTGATTTATTTTCTACAAATACAGATAACTGCTTAATAGCCATAGTATAACCTCCCTTTAGTCGTGCAGTTTACGCTTGTCAATAACCCTGACAGCCTTGCCCTCACTGCGGACAATAGATTTTGGCGGTACAAGGTGGATTTTCGGTCCGATACCCAGCATTGTACGCATAGCTGCCTCAAGGGTCTTTTCCTTTGCCTGTGTTTCGCTCACCTTGTCAGAGAATTGTTCAGGTGTAAGCTCAACATTAATGTCCAGAGTGTCACTGTTGTTTACACGGTCAACAATAATCTGATAGTTTGGTGTGTAGCCCTCGTTAAGAAGAACAGTTTCTATCTGGCTTGGGAACACATTAACACCACGGATAATCAGCATATCGTCACTTCTGCCCATTGGCTTTGACATTTTAACATGAGTTCTGCCGCAGGAGCACTTTTTGCGTGTAAGCACACAAATATCTCTTGTTCTGTATCGAAGTAGAGGGAAGCCCTCTTTGTCAAGAGAAGTAAACACAAGTTCTCCCTTTGCACCTTCAGGAAGAACTTCTCCTGTATCGGGGTCAATAATTTCTGCATAGAAGTGGTCCTCGTTGATGTGCATACCTGTCTGTTCCTCACATTCAAAAGATACACCGGGACCGCTTGTTTCTGTAAGGCCGTAAATGTCATATGCCTTAATGCCAAGGCTCTTTTCAATGCTTCTTCTCATTTCCTCTGTCCAGGGCTCTGCACCGAAGATACCTGCCTTCAGCTTGTTGTCCTCGGGCTTGTAGCCTGCCTCTGCAAGGGACTCGCCGATATATGCAGCATAGGATGGTGTACAGCAAAGGATGGTAGCGCCCAAATCCATCATAAACTGAATTTGTCTTTCTGTGTTGCCTGATGACATTGGCAGAGTAAGACAGCCTACCTTGTGCGAGCCGCCGTTAAGACCGGGGCCGCCTGTGAAAAGACCGTAGCCGTAGCAAACCTGACAAACATCTTCGTTGGTACCGCCTGCGGCAACAATTGCTCTTGCGCAGCATTCTTCCCAAAGCTCAATATCATCTTGGGTATAGAATGCTACAACTCTTTTACCTGTTGTACCGGAGGTGGACTGAATACGCACGCAGTTCTTAAGGTCAGTACCCAAAAATCCGTAGGGATAAGCCTCCCTCAAATCATCCTTTGTAATGAAAGGAAGCTTTTTAATGTCGTCAACGCTTTTGATGTCATCGGGTGTAACACCTTTTTGTTCCATAAGATTTCTGTAGTATGGAACATTCTCGTACACGTGCTTAACCTGCTTAACAATCTTTTCGTTCTGAATTGCGAGAATTTCTTCTCTGGAGGCAGTTTCAATTTCCGGCTGGAAATATGCCATTTTAATCACTCCTTTGTAATTTATTTTTTGTTTATTATTTTATTTATCTGTTTTTTTATCTAAAGAATTATTATGCATTGTAGCCAAGCTCAAAAGCCTTTTTGTTTACGTCAACAAACTGTGGCTTAACACACTTTTCAATTGCAGATATCCACTTGTCATAATCAATGTCAAAGTATCTTGCAAGTCTGCCCATAAGAACAATGTTTACAGACTTTGAGTTGCCTGCCTGTGTTGCAAGGCTGAGAGCGTCTATATCATCAATAAGCACACCCTTTGCCTTTAGTTCGTCAAGAACGCTGTGGGGATATTCTGCTGCGCCTGTAATAACAGGCATTGGGTCGATTGTCTGTGTGTTTACAACAATTCTGCCCCCTTCTTTCAGGCAAGATGCGTGACGAGCAGCTTCAAGCTTTTCAAAGGAAACAATAAAGTCAGCCTCTCCCTCTGCAATAACAGGGGAGTATACCTTTTCTCCAAAGCGTACATATGTAACAACAGAACCGCCTCGCTGGCTCATTCCGTGCACCTCGCTGACCTTTACGTCGTAGCCCTCATCTGTAAGCAGCGCACCAAGGAGCTTGCTGGCAAGGAGACTGCCCTGACCGCCAACACCTACAATCATAACATTTTTAGTTTTCATTAGTCATCCCTCCTTGAAATTGCGCCAAGCTTGCACATTTGGGTGCAAACATCACAGCCTACACACTGGGTAAAATCAATCTGTGCCTTTTTGTCCTTAATGCTGATTGCAGGACAGCCGATTTTCATACACATTTTGCAGCCTACACACTTATCCTTGTTAACCTCAACAGGTGGCTTAGCCTTAACATATTTAAGGAGCATACAAGGTCTGCGTGAGATAATAACAGAGGGCTCCTCTGTAGCTGTTTCTTCAAGAATAGCGTCTTCACATTCCTTGAGGTTATACGGGTCAACCACACGTACTCTGCTAATTCCGATAGCATGACAAAGCTCTTCAAGGTTAACCTTTGCGGCAGCCTCACCCTTGATGTTGTAGCCTGTTGTTGGGTTTTGCTGATGTCCTGTCATACCTGTAATGGAGTTGTCAAGGATAATAACGGTGGAGTTTGATGCATTGTATGAGATGTTTACAAGTCCTGTCATACCTGAATGCATAAAGGTGGAGTCGCCGATAACGCAAACTGTCTTTTTCTCGCTGTCTGCACCGCCTGCCTTGTTAAAGCCGTGGATACCCGACACAGAAGCACCCATACAAAGGGTGGAGTCAAGAGCGCACAGTGGAGGCGCACTGCCAAGTGTGTAACAACCAATGTCGCCAAGGACTGTAATTTTGTTTTTAGCAAGCACATAGAAAAGACCTCTGTGGGGACAACCTGCGCACATAATAGGGGGACGAACAGGGATTTCGCTGTCTGCCGTAACAGTAATCGGCTTTTCCATATTAAATGCCTGTCTGATAGAAGCCTGACTGAATTCACCTATGGGTGAGAACATTTCTTTTCCAATGCAGGGAATATTCAGAGTGTTAAGGTGTGTTTCAATAATTCCGTCCAGTTCCTCAATTACATAGAGAGTGTCAACCTTTTCTGCAAAATCACGGATGATTTTTTCAGGCAGTGGGTTTACAAGACCAAGCTTAAGAACAGATACGCTGTCGCCGAACACTTCCTTAACATATTGGTAGCAGGTACCGCTGCAAATAATGCCCTTTTCTGTACCGCCCATTTCTACTCTGTTAAGAGAAGTTCTTTCTCCAAACTCTTTAAGAAGATTTGTTCTGGTTTCTACAAATGGGTGACGGCGAATAGCATTTGCAGGCGCCATTATGTACTTCTGTGGATTTTTCTCATAGGGCAAAAGCTCCTTTTCCTCTCTGTCGCACAACTCAACTGTGCTTTGGGAGTGGGCAATTCTTGTGCACATACGGAACAGTACAGGAGTGTCGTATTCCTCGGAAATTCTGTATGCCTCCTTAACAAATTCCTTTGCTTCCATGGAGTCTGCAGGCTCAATCATAGGCACCTTTGCGGCAATTGCATAGTGACGTGAGTCCTGCTCATTCTGTGAGGAATGCATAGCAGGGTCGTCGGCAACAAACATAACCATACCGCCTGTAACACCTGTATATGCAAGGGTAAACAGAGGGTCTGCGGCAACGTTAAGACCAACGTGCTTCATAGCGCAGGCGCTTCTAACACCTCTTAATGATGCGCCAAAGGCAACCTCGGCGGCAACCTTTTCGTTAGGCGCCCATTCACAGTATATTTCATTATATTTTGCGGCATATTCGGTAATTTCCGTTGAGGGAGTTCCGGGATAGGAGGAGACCACCTTAACACCGGCTTCAAAAAGACCTCTTGCAACGGCTTCATTGCCAAGCATTAATTGTTTCAAATATATCTTCCTTTCTCTAATAATGTCGATATCCCTATTATAACAAATTATAATAGGGATAATCAATAGTTTTTGTATAATATTTGTTTCCTGTTTTGTGTATTTTTTATTGACCCAGACTGTCTGTAATGTCTACAACCTTTTTATCCTTGTAACAGCTGAATATTTTGTCAACATTAGCAGGACGTGAGCTCGGTGTAAGGAGGCTGATAATGGGAACAAGAATAAGTCCTCCAACCATTGCAAACACACCTGAATACAGTGAATTTGTAAATACAAATGAAAGCACAGGAATGTTGGATACATCAATTGCGCCAAGTGATACAAGAAGCTGTATAACCTCAAGACCCACACCGTAGATGAAAGATACAACAACAGCGGCTTTTGATGTCTTTTTAAAATACAGACCATAGAGGAAAGGAGCAAGGAATGCACCTGCAAGCGCGCCCCAGGAAACACCCATCATCTGCGCAATAAACATATTTTTGCTCTTTGCTTGGAAAATTGCAATAACAGCGGAAATTACAACAAACACAAAGATAAACAAACGGATAGTAAGCATCTTTTTCTTTTCGCTCATTTCCTTTTTCTTCATTGGAGCAATAAAGTCAAGTGTAATAGTGGAGCCGCTTGTAAGAACAAGGGAAGAAAGTGTTGACATAGAAGCCGAAAGCACCAGCACAATAACAATGCCGATTACAATTGGTGACAGGGTAGAGAGCATTGTTGGAATAACAGCGTCAAAGCCTTCTGCTGCAACGTCAATGTCATAAAGTCTGCCAAAGCCGCCAAGGAAGTAACAGCCGCCTGCAACAATAATTGCAAAGAGTGTGGAAATTACTGTGCCTTTTTTGATTGAGTCCTCATTCTTAATTGCATAGAACTTACCAACCATCTGAGGAAGTCCCCATGTGCCCAGAGAAGTAAGAAGAACAACAAACAGCAGGAACACAGGGTTAGGTCCAAGGAAGGATGAGAAAGCGCCCTGCCAGTCAGCAGGAGCATCACCTGTTGTTGCGGCAAGTGATTTTGTAGCCTCAACAAGACCGCCGTTGTCGTTAAGAACAGATACAATAACAAGTACAATGCCGATAAGCATAATACAGCCCTGAATAAAGTCGTTGATTGCAGTAGCCATATAGCCGCCGATAAGAACATAAAGACCTGTAAGGGCTGCCATAATAATCACACATACAGAGTAGTCAATGCCCTCAAATGCCATTGAGAACAGTCTGGAAAGACCGTTAAATAAAGAAGCTGTGTATGGGATTAAGAACAAAAATGTAATCACGGAAGCGCCGATTTTCAGTCCCTTTGAATTAAAGCGGTTGCCAAAGAAGTCAGGCATTGTTTTGCTTGACAGGTGCTGGGTCATAATTCTTGTTCTTCTGCCCAGAATACTCCATGCAAGCAAAGAACCGATAAAGGCGTTGCCAAGACCAATCCATGTGGAGGCAAGACCAAAGTTCCAACCAAATTGTCCTGCATATCCTACAAAGATAACAGCAGAAAAATATGATGTACCAAAGGCAAAAGCACTCAGCCAAGGTCCAACAGAACGTGAGCCCAGAACAAATCCGTTAACGTCTTTTGCGTGTTTTCTGGAACGGACACCAATGCAGATCATTAATGCAAAGAAGCAAATGATCAGGATTAATGAAAAAATCATGGTTTCATTCATAAAAATATCTCCTTTAAAATAATTGCCTTATATAAAATTCTGTAAAAGAATTAAATATCTTTGATTAAAAAGTACAATCAGCCCTTGTTCTGATTGAGAACAAGATGAGTAACACCATACATTTCACGAAGTTTCGGCTTTTCAATTTTGCCTGTAGGATTTCTGGGTACATCTGCAAAAATAATCTTTCTCGGGCGCTTGTATCTGGGCATACCCTTGCAAAAGTTTTCAATTTCTTCCTCTGTGCAGGTCATACCCTCTTTAATCTGAATAATTGCAGTTGCAATTTCTCCAAGCCTTTCGTCAGGCAGACCTATAACAGCAACATCGTGCACTTTGTTGAAGCCTCTGATAAAGTCCTCTATCTGAACAGGATAGAGATTTTCTCCACCTGTGATGATAACATCTTTCTTTCTGTCCACAAGGAAAACAAAGCCGTCCTTGTCCTTCATAGCCATATCGCCTGTGTACAGCCAACCGTCTTTCAGGGTTTTTGCAGTTGCCTCGGGGTCGTTATAGTAACATTCCATAACGCCGTCACCCTTCAGAATAAGCTCTCCCACTTCCTGTCCCTGAACTTCATTTCCTGCAGGGTCAACAATTTTGATTTCCCAGCCGTAGCCTGCAATGCCGATTGCTCCAACCTTATGTACATTCTCAACACCAAGGTGAACGGCACCGGGGCCGATTGACTCCGAAAGACCGTAGTTTGTGTCATATTGGTGATTCGGGAAGTATTCAAGCCAGTGCTTAATAAGACTTTGGGGAACAGGTTGAGCGCCAATGTGCATAAGCCTCCACTGTTCCAGGGTGTAGTCCTCTTTTTTCAGCTTGCCGCTGTCCAGAGCATTGAGAATATCCTGTGCCCAAGGAACAAGGAGCCAGACTACAGTGCACTTTTCCTTTGATACAGCTTCAAGTACAAATTCGGGTTTAGTACCCTTTAAGAGTACAGCCTTTGAACCGCTGATAAGCGAGCCGAACCAATGCATTTTTGCGCCTGTGTGATACAGCGGCGGAATACAAAGGAACACGTCATCCTTTGTTTGGGAATGGTGATTTTGTTCTACTCTGCAAGAGTGTATAAGGGCTCTGTGTCTGTGGAGTATTGCCTTTGGAAACCCTGTTGTACCGGAAGAAAAGTAAATTGCGGCATAATCATCTTCTGTGATATTAAGGTTTGGATTGTTGCTGTGGCAGTCGGCAGTCATATTCATATAGCTTTCTGCAAAGGAGGGACATCCGTCGCCAACGTATATAAGCAGTCTGTTTACGCTGATTTCCTCTGCAATTTCTTCCACTCTGCCAATGAATTCGGGACCAAACACCAGCATATCGGTTTCTGCCAAATCAAGACAATATTTAATTTCGTCAAAAGAATATCTGAAGTTCAGCGGAACAGCCATTGCCCCTGTCTTAAGAATACCAAAGTAAATAGGCAGCCACTCAAGGCAGTTCATAAGCAGAATTGCAACCTTGTCGCCCTTGCCGATTCCACGTTCAATAAGGGCATTTGCAAAGCGGTTAGCCTTTTCGTTAAATACTCCCCAAGTGATTTCACGTCTATAGCTTGTTCTCTCTGTGGTTTGTACCAAATCGTACTCTCGCCATGTAAGACGTCTGTCGTCTTCTTGTTCGGGATTTATCTCAACAAGGGCAGTTTCGTCAGTCTGCTCACTGCTGTTTTTTTCCAATAAATCAATAATTGTCATAAAATCACCTTTTAAAATTCTGAATTTGTTGTATAATATAAGTTGTAATATCTTTTGAATATAAGATTTAATATAAGAGATGAGAGGAAAAACAAATGATAATTGATTTTCACACCCATACTTTTCCTGACAAAATTGCAGAAAAGACAATTGCCTATCTTGCACAAAAGGGTAATGTCACACCCTACAGAGAGGGGACACTGTCGTCCCTTAAGGAGTCTATGAAAAAAGCAGGAATTGACTATTCCGTTGTGCTTCCTGTTGCAACATCAAAAAGTCAGGTGGAGTCCATTAACCGAACCGCTCTTAATCTGAACAATAAGGACGGCATTATCTATGCCGGTGCAATCCACCCTGAAAGTGAAAACATTGAAGACATTCTTGATGGTATCAAAAATGCAGGACTGTTCGGAATAAAAATCCATCCCGACTATCAGGGTGCTTATTTTGATGATATAAGGTATATAAAAATTATGGAGGCCGCCGCAAAAAGGGACTTAATCACCGTTACCCATGCAGGCTTTGATGTGGGATACCCCGACGACATTCACTGCACACCTGACCATATATTAAATGTTTTGAATTCTCTTAATGGCTTAATCGACAACAAGCTTGTACTTGCACATCTTGGAAGCTGTGATAATCCCGATGAGGTC
>JAFLUK010000035.1 GCA_022508865.1 Oscillospiraceae bacterium
GTGCCGAAGATACTTGGCTGGTGACGGCCCGGGAAAATAGGAAGATGCCAACATTGTTAAGTGTCCACCCAATAGGGTGGGCATTTTTTTATTGTCCTATCCCAAAGTTTCGGTAAATATAAATGAAACATAATTAAAGTAATAAAGCAAGCGACAGCGTTAAGCTGTCGCTTTTAATGTAACTACCTGTTTCGGATTTACTTTATCTATTTGTACAAAGTCATTATTCTATTATCAGTCGGAATCAAGCTTGAGCACCGCCATAAATGCTTCCTGTGGAACCTCCACAGAGCCAAGCTGACGCATACGCTTTTTACCCTCTTTTTGCTTTTCAAGGAGTTTTTTCTTTCTGGTGATGTCACCGCCGTAGCACTTGGCAAGAACATCCTTTCTCATAGCCTTTACAGTTTCTCTTGCTATGATTTTGCCCCCGATACAGGCCTGAATGGGCACTTCAAAAAGCTGTCTTGGGATTTTTTCCTTTAGTTTTTCTGCCATTTTTCTGGCTCTGCCGTATGCCTTGTCTGCGTGGATAATAAAAGAAAGTGCGTCAATAACCTCGCCGTTCAGCATAATATCCAGCTTAACAAGCTTGCTTTCTTTGTAGTCCTTTAGCTCATAGTCAAAGGATGCATAGCCTCTTGTACGGCTTTTCAGTGTATCAAAGAAGTCATAAATAATCTCGGCAAGGGGCATTTCGTAATGAATATCAACTCTGTCGGAGTCGATATAATCCATACCGACAAAAATTCCGCGCCTGTCCTGACAAAGCTCCATTATGTTACCTACATATTCCGACGGCGCATAGATGTGTGCATCTGTCATTGGTTCCTCTGCCATTGCAATAAGCGCAGGGTCAGGGTAGTTTGTAGGGTTATCTATCATTTCAACTGAACCATCTGTTTTTGTAATTCTGTAAATAACAGATGGAGCCGTGGTAATAAGGTCAAGGTTATATTCTCTTTCCAATCTTTCCTGAATAATCTCCATATGGAGAAGACCAAGAAAACCGCAACGGAAACCAAAACCCAGAGCTATTGATGTTTCTGCATCAAAGGTAAGAGAAGCATCGTTGAGTTTAAGCTTTTCCAGAGCATCCCTAAGGTCACCGTATCTTGCTCCATCGGCAGGATAAATACCGCAGAAAACCATTGACTGTGCTTCTCTGTAGCCCGGCAGTGGCTCCTCTGCAGGATTGGCAGTAAGGGTAACAGTGTCGCCAACCTGTGCATCCTGCAGGCTCTTGATAGAGGCGGCAATGTAGCCTACCTCACCGGCATACAGTCCATCCATTGGCTCCATTGAAGTTGCCCGCATATAGCCGCACTCAACAACCTGAAAGGTACTTCCTGTAGCCATCAACTTAAATTCGTCACCCGGGTGGATTTGACCCTCTTTTACTCTTACATATATAATAACGCCCTTGTAGCTGTCGTAATAGCTGTCAAATATAAGCGCCCTCAAGGGTACGTCATATCCTCCTGTAGGAGCAGGTACATCTCTTACAATCTGCTCCATAACATCATGAATATTAAGACCTGTCTTTGCAGAAACGCAAGGACAGCCCTCCGCAGGAATACCTATAATATCCTCAATCTCACTAATTACTCTTTCAGGTTCGGCACTTGGTAAATCCACCTTGTTAACAACAGGAACAATTTCCAAACCGCTGTCAACTGCAAGATAGGTATTTGCAAGAGTTTGTGCCTCTATCCCTTGGCTTGCATCAACCACCAGCACTGCCCCCTCACAAGCCGCCAAAGAACGGGAAACCTCGTAGTTAAAATCAACATGACCCGGAGTATCTATCAGATTAAACTGATATGTTTCTCCGTCATCTGCCTTATACAGCAGGGTAACCGCGTGAGCCTTGATTGTAATGCCACGCTCCCTCTCCAGCTCCATATCGTCAAGGATTTGATCCTCCATATCCCTTTGAGAAACAGACTCTGTCTGCTCCAAAATACGGTCTGCAAGAGTTGATTTTCCGTGGTCTATATGAGCAATTATACTGAAATTTCTTATTTTGTCCTGTGGAAATGACATTTATATCACCTTTTGTCCAATTTTACAATAATTTATTATACCACATAAAAAATTGCCCGACAAGTCATCGGGCAATTTACTTCATATTATTTCTTTAAATCGGAATAGATGTATTCTGCAATCTGTTTTCTTGTATCCTTCCAATCACTAATACTGATAATCCATGCCCCAACAGGAGATGTTCCTGCTGACCAACCGCTTTCTCTTTCGGGATTACATCTTTCGCTTGTCTTGTAATCAAAGAACTGCGGGCTATACTTTGCGAGATAAGCAAGGTCACTTTTTGTTAAATCAGTATCCACATATTTTATAAGCACTTCTGTCAGCTTTACAACATCTGCCACAGTGCTGTTTTTATATGCCTTAACAAGCCCTGTAAGCATTCTTCTCTGACGGCTTGTTCTTGTAAAATCGTCACCTGAATACACCTCTGAACCTCTGTCACGGCAGAACCATAGCGCTTGCTGACCGTTGAGCTTTTGCACACCGTTCTTCACCGTAACCTGTCCGTAGGTAGCTGTTTGTCCGTTTTTGCCAAGCTGCCAATTTATATATCCGCACTCGTCCTCGTCAAGCTCAATGTCAACACCCCCAAGGGCGTCTACAATATGCTTAAAATTGGAAAAACCTGTTGTAATGTAGTTGTCAATCTTAATACCGTAGTTTTTCTCAATCGTCTTTACTGCAAGCTTGGCGCCGCCATAGGCAAATGCCGCATTCAGCTTGTCACTGCCGTAACCGTCAATTGCAACATAGGTATCCCTCATAAAAGAAGAAAATTTAATTTCCTTATTGTTGCTGTCAATTGACACAAGTATCATAGAGTCACTTCTCCTTGCCCCTGTGTCTGCATCTGTACCCAGCAAAATAATATTTTTAACTGCGGAATTTGTGTAGCATTTTACGCCGTCGACATCTACTGTATGGGTTTTTCCCTTTTTAAAGGCAAGTTTGGATTTGTCTGTCTTTTTCAGCACCCAACCATCCTTGTTATCAAATTTGTATATGCAGGAAATTTTACCTGTCAGCACATCTGTGCCTACCTTAAAGGTTATAATGTCCTTTCCGTTTTCCAAATCTGTTTTATGGTCTGCAAGTTCAATTTGTTTATAGTCCTTTTCTATGTCCTTCTTTGCCAATTCCTGGGAAAAACCATTAATTGCACACAGCAACCAATCATCACCTGTGTTTGTGATTGACTTTAGCTTATACTCTCCTTCTTCAATTTTATATTCAAGAGAAACAGGATAATCGGTAATTTTATAGATTTCACCCTCCAACACAGCGTTAACGGCAACTGTGGCGGTGTTGTTTTCTTCCTTAACCTTTTCTGCTTTAAAGTCAGTTTCTTTAACCTCAAAGGTCTGTTGATATTTGCCGATTTCCTGTGTTGTAACGGACTTTTCTCCTGATAAATCCTTGATTATTCTTTTTGCATCAAGAACCTTGTCTGAATTTTGAAAGAATAAATAATAGACCCCCACTGCAAAAGCAGCAACTACTACCACCGCAATGATAGTAATTATCAAAGGTTTTTTATTTTTTGTTTTTTCTTTGTGATTTGTGCCATGATCTCCGGCGAAAGCATTTGCACTATGTTTACCTGACATGTTCATACCTCATTATGTGATATAATTTTTCTGTAAATCCACACTCCGATTATAGCACCTTACATCTGCATATTTCAACATTTATGACAATATTGAAACAAAAAAATCCCCGTTTTTTGGGGATTTTTTCTAATATTGGTTTATTTTTAAAAAACTATTAATCTAATATGGTTTTCTGATATTTATTTCCTCAAAAGACATTGGTTCTAATCCGTTCTTTTTCAGCAAATCAAAGCACTGATTATACAAATCTGTTCTGCCAAAAAATTCAGGTGTATGCGCATCAAAACCTATTACCGCCTTGTTGCCCACCTTTCCTGCAATTTCCCAAAAGGCTTCACAGGGATAGCACTTTTTATCATAAATGCCCAGCATATTGGTTTCAAGAGGTATATCAAGCTCCTTTGCCCTTGTGCACAGTCTTGTCATCTGTTCTGAATAAACCAGTGGGTTTCCCTTGTGAAAGGGTATGTCGGGGTGTGCAATGTATGTATATACACCTGTTTCCAAGCCCTCAATTACCTGATTAACATATTTTATAAGGAAGTCGTCACCTGTACGCTTACCCTCATATACAGTATCCTCATCATACTCATTGCCAATAAGGTGCTCGCCCATTATCATATAGTCCATATCAAGCTCCTTGGTAAGAGCCGTTAGGGCTTCAAAAGTTTCCGGATAATACTCGGCTTCAAATCCCAGAAGAATTTTTATATCGTTTTGGTATTCTTTCTTAAGACTTTTCACACTTTCCACGTAGTCATATGCAATGTCAGGCTTCATTCTGAAATGGCTGTAGTAACCCTTTTTCTTAAAAAACTGGGGGCAATGGTCGGAAAACCCCAACACCTTTATGCCTTTTTTAATTGCCGCTTCAACATATTCTCTGTCCTCACCGATTGCGTGATTGCACCTTGTGGTGTGGGTATGGAGATTATAAAGCATTATTTTCCTCCGCTTTCAACTTCTTTTCTTTCCCTCTTTATTATACCTTTGCTGTCTTCAGTTTCTTATTGTTCTTGTTGCTATATAGCATTTTCAGCATAATAGGCGCTGCTATGGTTGTAATGACCACCACTATAACAAGGGGACCCAGCAACCTTTCGTCCATAAGACCGCAAGCCTTGCCCTTTTGGGCTATAATCAGTGCAACCTCGCCACGGGAAATCATACCTGCCCCTATTCTGAAACTATCCTTTGCATTATATCCGCAGATTTTTGCACCAAATGCACAGCCAAACAGCTTGCTTGCAATTGCAACCAATGTAAGAATCACCGCAAAGGTCAGCAGGGAGCTTGTCAAGGAGGGGAGTTGTATCGTAAGCCCGATACTTGCAAAGAAGATTGGCGACAGAAACATATATGAAAGGGTAGCAAATCTGTTTTCCAAATATCTTTTCCTGTTTGTCATAGACAGCACAAGACCTGCTATATATGCGCCTGTTATGTCTGCCACACCAAAGAATACCTCTGCTGCAAATGCAGAAATCAAGCAATAGGAAAAGGCTATTATTACATGTCGGCGACTGTTTCTCTTTGTGCTTTTGTTCATCCATTTGTACAGCATATACATACCAAATCCCAAAAGAAGGGCAAAGATAAAAAACAGAACAATCTTAATCAGCACCAATACAATATTAACCGACTTATCTCCAAATGATGTAATAATTGTGAGTGCGACAATGCCGAGAATATCATCTATGATAGCCGCACCCAGGATTGCACTGCCTGCATGGGTATTCAGCTTGCCCAGCTCCTTCAGTGTTTCTACAGTAATAGAAACAGAGGTTGCCGTCAACACCACACCAATAAAAATAGCCTTAAGCAGTTTAACCTGGGATTCACCATTATCAATGAAGAACCAGCTGACACCTGCGCCCATAAACAGGGGGACAAGCACGCCGATAAGAGCTATAACAAAGGAAGCCTTACCGCATTTTTTCATTTCGTTAACATCAGTTTCCAGTCCTGCGCCAAACATAAGCACAATAACGCCCAACTCCGAGAGCATACCGAAAATCTGGTCTGAACCTGCAGTTGAGGAGAAGAATCCCTCTGCTGTGGAAAGCCCGAAAATGGCATTAACAACAGGTCCCAGCAATACACCTGCAACCAGTGCGCCAACAACCTGTGGCATTTGCACACGTCTTGATATAAGACCTAACAGCTTTGTTGTGATTAAAATTGCCGCAAGCACAAGAAGATATCTGTATTCCGTAAGACTTTCAAAATTGATAAAATCCATAACAAACCCCTCTCGAAAAACTATAAAAATAGAAAGGATATCTCAATAATTCGGTAAAAGCGTCATAAAACACTGTAATTTTCATAGATATTATATACCCAAAGAGGTCAAAAGTCCACATAAAAAGGAACGAAAAATCATAAAAACACCCCAAAGAACCACTTTCTTCCAAAAAACTAGCCTGAATTGTGGTTTATTCTTAAATAAATTTAATAAAATATTACAAAGTTGTAATATTTTCAAATTCTTCCTTACAGGGCTGTTATCTCAAGAAATCCCATAAAATAGCGATTTTTGTCAGATTGTGAAGAAAAAACACTTGCAAAAATACGCTATTTGTTACAATTTAGTTACAATATCTTTTCTCTATTTTGCACATATAAAATGTAAAATATTTTCATTATAAGAATTAAAACACAAGGCTCGAAAAAATTTTTAAGTCTTTTGTTGTGCAAGGTGCACAAATATACAGGTCGTTATATGGTTGACATAACCAAAAAAATAATCTATACTGATAGCCGTAGACAAACACATTGTGTCTGCAAATAAAAGAAAAGGAGAGTTAAATTATTATGGCTATTAATAAGAAGAGCTACCTGAGAAAAATAATTGCTCTTGCGCTTGCAGCAGTAATTATCTCGGCAACAGTTCTTTCAGTAGCTGCCCTCACAACAGACAGCAACGCAGCTGATAACAATGGCACAGATAAAGATACTCTTTCAACATCAGAAATTAACACAGATAATATATTGGATTTGGCAAGCATAGAGCTTGACGAAGATGATCAGGTTATAAGAACAGATAACAACGGCATTATCAGCCTGACAATTTTAAAGGCTTTCCCTGTTACTATTAATAATAAGGGTACAAAAACCACTGTTAAAATAGCGCAGGGCACAGTTGAGGATGCTTTGAACAAAGCAAACATTACACTTGACAAAAAGGATAGTGTAACTCCTTCTTTGGAAACCAAACTGACAGAGGAAACTGTAATCAAAATTACAGAAAGCGTTAATTTAGATATTACCCTTATGGGTGAAACCAATACATACGAAGTACCAAAGGGCACTGTAAAGGAAGCTCTTGCAGGTATTGGTGTAGAGGTTGACAGCAATGATAAACTGAATGTTTCTGAAAATGAACAGGTATATGAGGGCATGGAAATTATCTATGTTGATGTAGCTGTTAAGGAAGAAACAGAGACTTGTGTTGTAGATTATAAGACAAAGAAAGAGTACGACAGCACAATGGCCCAGGGCGAAAGCAAAATCACCAGATACGGTGTTGAGGGCGAAAAGCTTGTTACAAACCAAAATATTTACGAAGACGGCGTACTTGTTTCTTCAACAGAGATTTCCTCTGAAGTTACAAAACAGCCTGTTACACAAATAATGAAAATCGGCACAAAAATGCCGACACCAAAGCACAGCGGTGCTCCTGCTTCATACAAGAAGATTATCACAGGCTCCGGTACAGCTTACACTGCTGCTCCCGGCTCGCTGACAGCAACCGGTGTAAAGGTCAAGGTTGGTTGTGTGGCCGTTAATCCTAATGTTATCCCATATGGCAGTAAGCTTTACATTGTTGCCACAGACGGCAGCTATGTGTACGGTTACGCAACTGCTGTTGACACAGGCGGTGCTCTTATGAACGGCTCTGCTGTAGTAGATTTATTTATGAACAGCTATGCCGACTGTGCTGCATTTGGCAGACGTGATGTAACAATTTATGTGCTTTAAAAAAGAAAGAGTTAATAGAGAATTTATATTCTCCGTCACTGTAAATTTCAGTGGCGGAGTTTTCTATTTATATTATTTTATTGTTTTTACCCATTTTATACTTTTAAGAAGAAATGTATTTGCAAGGGCATGTTTACAAAAAGAAAACTGCAAAAGACCTAATATCTATTGCATTAAAAAATCCGCCTGCAACACAAGCAAGCGGATGGTTTTGTCTTATTATTTAATTCTAAAGCTGTAAAATATTTGTTGCAATGAAAAAATAAACTATCAAGCTTACTGCATCAACAATAGTTGTAATAAACGGCGATGCCATGACAGCAGGGTCAAAGCCCAGCTTGTATGCAAACATTGGCAAACAACAACCAATAATCTTTGCAACAACAACAGTAATTGCAAGTGTAAGACATACAACAAAAGCAACCATTGTGGTAACATCAGCATTACCCAGAAGCAACATATCAACAAGAAGGATTTTTGCAAACGCCGCCGCAGCAAGGGATATACCACACAGCACAGCAACTCTGATTTCTTTCCATAACACTCTGATAAGGTCCTTGAACTGAATTTCCTTCAGGGAAAGAGCACGGATAACTGTAACAGACGCCTGTGAGCCTGTGTTACCCCCTGTATCCATCAGCATGGGAATAAATGCGGCAAGAGCAACAGATGCGGCAAGAGCATCTTCAAATGAGCTGATAATCATACCTGTAAAGGTGGCAGAAATCATCAACAAAAGCAACCATGGAATACGGCTGAGCCAAGTAGAAAAAATACCTATTTTAAGGTATGGCTTGTCCGTATTTGGGGTAATAGCAGCCATTTTTTGAATATCCTCTGTTGCCTCTTCCTGCATAACGTCAACAGCGTCGTCAATGGTAACAATACCCACGAGGCGGTTTTCGGTATCAACAACAGGCAAGGCAAGGAAATCATATTTTTTAATTATTGCCGCAACCTCTTCCTGGTCGGTATAAGTGTTAACTGAAATAACATTTGTGTCCATCATATCGCTTACCTTGGTATCGTCCTCGGCAAGGAGCAAATCTTTGATGGTAACAATGCCCCGCAGTTTACTGAGGTTGTCTGCAACATAGCAGGTGTAGATTGTTTCCTTGTCAACACCTGTTCTTCTAATACGCTTTATTGCTTCTTCAGCTGTCATATCAGGACGCAAAATGACAAGCTCTGTTGTCATAATTGAACCTGCAGAGTCCTCCGGAAACTTTAGCAACGCATTAATCTGCTTTCTGTCCTCGGGAGTGCTTTGCCTTAAAATACGCTTAACAACATTTGCAGGCATTTCCTCAATCATATCAACAACATCATCAAGGAACATATCGTCCAGCACTTCTTTTAGCTCTGTATCGCTTAACGAATGGATAAGGAACTGCTGGGTGTCCTCCTCCATTTCTACAAATACATCTGCGGCAATATCCTTTGGAAGCAATCTGTATAGCACAGGCATTTTTTCGTTTTGCAGTTCTTCAAAAATAGCCGCGATGTCAACAGGATTCATAGTGGTAAGTATGTCACGGAGTGTGGCATACCTTTTATTTTTCAGGAGATTTTCAATAGTATCCTGAAGTGTAACCTTAGCATTTTCCATAGTTATAGTCTCCTCTCTGTTTTCTTTGGATAAAGACTATTCCCAAGGCATACGGAAAATCGGTTTTTCAAGTAAAATGTTCTACCCGTTGCTCTAATTTCGGTCTAAACTATAGAAAGCTGTTTTTCTACACTTTAGACCGAAATTAGCCAATCCGTTTTCGCTCTTCGGGAACAGTGGTAATATTACCTCCGGCGTCCAATTATTTCACCTCAACTTATAATAATATTGTTACTCATAGCAACAAATAACACATTGCCATGACCTAAAGTATATTTTACACCTATTGCAAGGTTATTGTCAATTTATTTTTTGTAATTACAAAAAAGAACACAAAAACACCCGCCTGCAAGCAGGCGGGCGTTTCTATTAGTTAGTCAAGATTAATTAATAGCTAAGTTAAAAACTATTATTTAACTGTAATTTTAGCAACAATCTTTGCCTTTGCATTGTCTGCTGCCTTGAATGTTACCTTAGCTGTACCCTTCTTAAGAGCCTTAACTGTAACCTTCTTGCCAGACTTTACAGTTTTACCAGGAGTTACCTTAACAAGCTTCTTGCCCTTTGCATCAACTGTAATCTTGATGTTCTTGTTATAAGTATTCTTTGGATATACTGCAGGCTTAATTGTTACAGATTTCTTAACCTTTACTTTATAAGCCTTCTTAACACCTGTAAGCTTTGTTGACTTCTGTGCACTAACAGTAACTGAGTATGTCTTCTTAACGCCTGAACCGTCCTTAGCTTTAGCTGTGATTGTAACCTTACCAGGTTTAACACCTGTAACTACACCCTTAGCTGAAACTGTAGCAATATTCTTGTTGCTTGTTGACCAAGTAACTGCTGTGTTATCGGCATCTGCAGGAGTAACTGTTGCCTTAAGTGTTACTGTCTTGCCTGTTTTTACAGTAGCTGTACCCTTAATTGTAATTGCTTTTACAGGCTGCTTAACTGTTACCATGCAGTTAGCTTCTGCTGTGTCGTTAGCATCTGCTGGGTTAATAGCCTTACATGTGATAGTTGCAACACCCTTCTTAAGAGCTGTAACAACACCGTTTTCGTCTACTGTAGCAACAGCAGCGTTGTTTGTTGACCACTCAACTGCAGCGCCTGCCTTTGTAACTTCAGGAACAAGTGTAGTTGTTTCGCCAGCATTAAGTTCAGCAGCATTCTTGTTAAGTCTTACGTCGATGTTTGGAACTACCCATGGATCAGCAACTTCACCGTTTACAAGTGTTGTATCCCATGTACCGTCAGCGTGGAGAACATACCACTCACCGCCGTACTGCTTGGAACCACCGATTTCGTTGATGGAAACCTGATTTACATCAGGAATATAAATCATGTTGTTGAATGACTTTGTACCCTCAGGATAGATAGCGCTTTCGCCTGCATCATAGTATTCGCAAGCTACGTTAACTGTCTGATAGTTCTTGCCCCAGTTTGGAGATGCAACGATACCTGCTTCTTCGTCAGGAGCCTGACCGCCGTCGATACCATTAGAGAAGATAATTGTTGTAACGTCTGTTGGAACGTCGATATAGTATACATTCTTAATACCGGCGCTCTTCATTCTGTAGGACATCTGCCAACCGCCGAAGCCTTCAACATCCTTGAATTCATCAGGAATTGGGAGACTGTTGCAGTTGTCTGTGCCTTCCCACCAGTATGTACAAGCCATAGCATTGTTAAATGTATACCAGTTGTGTACTGTACCTTCGTTGTCTACAAAATCTTCCGGCATATAGAAGTAATATCTCTTTGTTTCAACGCCGGCTGCCGGTGAATAGTAACCACCATGTGATGTAATTGAGTTTGTTTCGCCCTTATCGTTTGTTGTCTGCTCAACTGAAGAAGAAGGAGTATTATCTCTCTCAACTTCAACTTCTACATCATTGATGTATGCTCTTGCAAAACCTTCTGATTCCTTGAAAGAAACCTTAACCTTTGCAGGAGCCTGAGCTTCTGTAACTTCGATTTCAGCGTTAGGACCACCAAACTTAGCATCGCCAACCAGGTTGTAGTCAGCTACGTCCCACTTACCGTTTGTTGTAACCTTGAATGTGTAAACGCCTGCTGCGATTCCTTCATAAACGATTTCAAATGTGTCATCGTCTATTTTTGTCATCTTGTTTGCTTCAGATGAAGGATCCCATGTTACACCGTTACAGAGACCTGGGTCACCTGCTACAACGTGGAATTTCTGATCATCAGGTATTACTGGATCTGTTGGACCCTCGATAGCTGTACCGTCGATGAGAACTTCAACATAACCTGTTGTCTTACCTTCTTCTGTTGCGCCTGTGATGTGAAGAACAACCTTAACTTCTGCAACGCCTTCTGCAACATCAAAAGAAACGTTCTTGTTAGGGTCTGGAGAACCTTCAAATGTGAAGTTTACATTCCAGCTGTGATCTTCTACAACTTTGAGTTCATAGCTGCCGGGAGCCGGGTTTGCATATACTTTTGCGTATGTACCATCAGCCTGGAGAGTCATATCGTTGTTTGTATTGTCTACATCCCAGTTTGTACCGCAAAGACCATCACTACCAGCAACTGTGTAAGTGTGTGTAGCATCTTCTGCTGATACTGTAAGACCTGCAAATACGGAGCAAGCCATCAGAACTGCGAGAAGTAAGCTAACAATCTTCTTTGTTTTCATTTCTGAAAAACCTCCTTTAATATTTTGCATAATTAAACGCATATATATTATAGTCTTTTTGGGGGCTCTTTTTCAAT
>JAFLUK010000036.1 GCA_022508865.1 Oscillospiraceae bacterium
GTTGGCAACGAGACACTGTGAAAGCGGTCTTAAAATCGGAATACCGCCGCCTACAGATGCTTCAAACAGGAAGTTTGCATTGTTTTCCTTTGCAATAGAGAGCAACTCTGCGCCGCACTGTGCCACAAGCTCCTTGTTGGAGGTAACAACACTTTTGCCATTTAACAGACATTCCTTAACATAATCATAGGCAGGGTGAATACCGCCCATAACCTCTACTACAACTCTGACTTCAATGTCGTTGATAATATCATCAAAGTTTTTTGTAAATCTGTCAGCCAAAGGACTGTCGGGGAATTCTCTCAAGTCAAGAATGTGTTTAACATACAGTTCTTCACCCACAGCAGTAAAAAGCTTGTGTTTGTGTGATGTGAGAATTTCTGCAACACCCGAGCCAACTGTACCGTGGCCCATAATTGCTACTTGTATCATTTTCTTTACCTCTCTTTTCTCCTTATTTATAAAATTGTTTTAATTTTAAATATTGCTATTACACTATTACTCTAATGCAGTGGTTGGTACATTTTCTTGTGGTGCTTCTGTTGCGGGAGCATCTGTTACAGGTGCTTCTGTTGCGGGAGCTTCCGTGTTGTCTGCAACAGTTGTGCCTCCCTCGTTACCGTCGTCATTACCATCAGGTGGTGCGGTAGTATCATCGGTATAGTCTCCTGTATAGTCGTAATAATTGTTGTAAGTATCGTTGTTGTTATTGTAGACCGAGCCGCTGTGGTCGCCGTAGCAGTAATCAGGTTTTTTGTCCTTGAAGTAGTAGCCTACCCTTGTGTTGTAGCAGTAGGAAGATGCCAACAATCCTGAATTTACACAGTAGTAAATTTCTTCCATATTACTGGGGAAGTTATAACCCTTCTTTTCCTTACCTTTAAGGTATTTGCTCATTATTTTCTGGAAAGATTTTGCGGCAATGGAGGTGTCGGGGTTAGTTGCAGGTGTGTCAAAGCCCGTCCATATTGCAAGTGTTGCATATGGTGAGCAACCGCAGAACCAGCTATCCTTGTCGTCATTTGTAGTACCTGTCTTGCCGATGATTTCCCAGCCGTCAATCTTTGCGTTGAAAGCCTGGGTGTTATGGGAGGTTGAAACGTTAAAGAACAGCTCTCTGTTCATAATTGCAGCTGTTTCGTCGGAATAAGCCTGCTGTGGAAGCTTATCTCTCTTGTCGATTACAACTTTGCCGTCGTTGTCGGTAACATAGTAGTAGGTGTATGGCTCATAATATCTGCCGCCGTTGCCAAGGTATTGGTATGCTGCAGCCATTTCTCTTGCAGTGACACCGCCTGTCATACCGCCGATGGACAAAGCACCGATTTCCTGCCCGTCTTTGGTGTCAAGGTGTTTAAATCCCATAAGTTGTGTAACCTGCTTGTAGGCAGATTGGGGTGTAATTTGTTTCATAACCTGTGCCGCAGTTGCGTTACTGGAAATTTCTATTGCATCAGGCAGTGACATCGAGCCCTTATAGCCCGGGTACCAGTTTGGAGGTCCGTCCACAAGTGTTCCTCCCGGACCCATCATATAATTCTCAATCGGCTCGTCCTTAACAAGAGAACCGTAGGTGAGAATGTTGTTCTCTATTGCGTAGGGGTAAACTACCACAGGTTTAATGGAAGAACCGGGTTGTAAAGCTGACATAGTTGCTCTGTCCAGAATAAGGTTTCCTTCCTTTTTTGCCGAGGAGCCTGTTGTGGCAATAACTCTGCCGTCATAGTCCATAAGCGTCATAGCAGTTTGCAGACCGGAAATTCCGTTGGAGTTTACCTCCATGCCAACCTTTTCAATGTAGGATTGCATATCCTTGTCCATTGCACAGTAGATTTTATATCCCTGTGTATAAATCATTCTGGAGGCGACCTTTTCGGAAACGTCGTATTCTTCCATAATGTCATTCTGTAAATCGTAGTAAAGTTCGTCAATGTACCAGTTCTGCACATTGGTTTCGTTTTCTTCACGCTTTTGGTTGTAGCCCTTGAACTTCAGCTTTTCAGATTGCTTAAGAGCCTTTTGGTATTCTTCCTTGTTGATTCTGTTTTGATTGTACATTTCTTCAATAACAGTTTCACGTCGGATTTTGTTGTTTTCGGGGAACATAATAGGATTCCACTTACTTGGGTTCTGTGTAATTCCTGCAATTGCAGCACATTCAGCAACGGAGCATTCTTGAATATCCTTGCCAAAGTACAGTTGAGCCGCCGATTGAACACCCTGACAGTTGTTACCAAAGTTAACAACATTCAGATATGCTTCAAGAATTTCGTCCTTGGTATATTCCTTTTCAACATTTAAAGCCCTGAAAATCTCCCTTACCTTACGGTTGAGAGAAACCTTGTTGTCGTCTGTAAGGTTTTTGATAAGCTGTTGAGTAATTGTTGAGCCGCCGTAGCTGTTGCTGCCGGATGAAAGAGAAAGCAGAGCACCTGCTGTCCTTTGCCAGTCAACACCATTGTGTTCTCTGAAACGCTTGTCTTCAATTGCAACAATTGCATCCTTCATAGCCTGTGGAATATCTTTGTAATCTACCCACACACGGTTTTCTGTGTCATACAGCGCCTGATACTCCTGAAAATCGCCTGTCTTTTCATCCTGAACGTAAATGTGGCTGGTAAGATTAAGACTTGCCGCATAAAGGTCAATGCCTGTGGGTTCTGTGGCAATTCCGTAGATGTAAATTCCCAAACTGATACCAACAGCTACAAATGCGCACAGCACCACCATTAGGAGTGTAAGAACTATCTTCCAAAATCCCTTGAGCACATTTTTTACAGCCCCTTTTTTGTCAATTTCAAGGTCATTGCCCAGTGAACTCTTTCTACCGGAAAGCTTGCTTATGTCAGTTTCTTTCAAAGTGACCACCTCCTGAAAATAAAAGTGGTTAAAATTAATTTTATTTTTATTGCCTATTATGATTTTATTCCCTTGAAATATGAAAATACTACTTAAGTAATCACAGATAAATTAATGTATGCAAGAATGTATTAAGGTAAGATTCGTGCAAAAATTTCTATTGTGAATTAATCAGCAATTACTTAAAGAATAATATACCTACATATAGGGATGGCATAACTAAAACACATTATACCATTAATTTGCTAAAAAATAAACCTATTTTAAACATTTTTTGCATATGTGCAAAAATTATGTGTCAGGCTATGAATATTCGTATAAAATTATGAAAAAATAATTCTTGTATAGAAATTTGCACCGAATATTGGCGGTTTAAAGGAGAGAAGATTTACAATGAAACAATATGTAGTTTTTATAATCACAGCAGTAATACTCTTTTCCTCTCTGTTTGTTTCTGCAAATCTGGAGCTGAAAACAGAACAAATGGCTTTGTCGCAGGAGGTCAAAACTTCAGGGGAGGAAGAATATTGTTTAAAGGATAAAGAAGGAAGAATTGCAGTGTACAGAGAATGCGAAAATGTTACTCAACCAATGCTGATAACAGAAACCCTTGTAGACACTTTGCCCGAAGAGGACCAGATAAAATTAAAGGAAGGCATTTCCGTAAGGGGAGATACTGCCTTGAGAAAGGCCCTTGAAGATTATTGCAGTTAGCGTTTGACCTTTTGTGCTTTGGTAAGTAATGTTAATCGGAATGTTGCATAAATTTCAGAAGTGTTTCAGAGAATCTCGGTTTTATGTCACAAGCGGGGAAGGGTTTTGCCGTTCCCTGCTTCAATGGAATTATCATCACCAAAAATACAAATAAACACGGTGTTCAAAACTATTATAATTCATTGACATCAAAATTGAAATATAGTACAATGTAAAAGAATGGAATATTGTACGTTTGGGAAACAACAGTGTTTTCGAGACGATTTGAATCTCGTGTATGATATACCTAAAAAGATTAACATTCAGGAGGTACATAAATGATAAACACAATCATTAATAAAGAGCTTGACCTTGAATTTCCTATTTTTCAGGGGGGAATGGCTTGGGTGGCAGATGCTTATCTGGCAGCAGGTGTAAGCAACGCAGGCGGTCTTGGGCTTATTGCGGCTATGAATTCCAACGGAGAGCAGCTCCGTGCAGAAATCAAAAAGTGCAAGGAGCTTACAGACAAGCCTTTTGGTGTAAACATTATGCTCATGTCACCATTTGCCGATGAGGTTGCTCAGGTTGTTGTTGAAGAGGGCGTCAAGGTGGTTACAACAGGTGCCGGTACTCCTACAAAATATATGCCCATGTGGACAGAAGCAGGTATAAAGGTTATTCCTGTTGTTGCTTCTGTAGCCTTGGCAAGAATGGTAGAAAAGCGTGGCGCCTTTGCAGTTATTGCAGAGGGCGGCGAAAGCGGCGGTCACGTTGGCGATCTTACTACAATGGCGCTTGTTCCACAGGTGGTAGACGCAGTGAATATTCCTGTTATTGCAGCAGGCGGTATTGCAGACGGCAGACAGATTGCCGCAGCATTTATGCTCGGTGCAAAAGGCGTTCAGGTTGGCACAAGATTCCTTGTGTGTAACGAATGTACCATCGCCCAGGAATATAAGGATAAAATTCTTAAGGCTAAAGATATTGACACAGTTGTTACAGGTAAGAGATTGGGTCACCCTGTAAGAGCAATTAAAAATTCCTTTACAAAGGAATATCAGGAATGTGAATACGACCGCTCCAAGTGTGACGATGAAACACTGGAAAGTATGGGCACAGGCAAATTGAGAATGGCTGCTCGTGAGGGTGATGTTAAAAACGGCACAGTCCTTGCAGGACAGGTTTCTGCTATGGTTAAAAAGGAGCAGCCTGCAAGAGAAATGATAGAAGAAATGTTCCAAGAGGCTGAACAAACTCTGCGAGGTGCTATGCAATGGGTAAAATAGCATTAGTATTCTCCGGTCAGGGTGCACAGTACAGCGGTATGGGCAAGGAGTTGTATGAATGCTCACCCGCCGCAAAAGCAGTTTATGATATGGCTGATAGTATCAGAGAAGGCACAAGCAAGCAGTGCTTTGAGGGTACTGCCGAGGAGCTTTCTGTTACAGTTAACACACAGCCCACAGTTTTTACAGCCGATTTGGCTGCTGCTGAAGCTGTTAAAGAAAAGGGTATAATACCTGACTTTGTTGCAGGCTTTTCTCTGGGAGAAATAGCAGCCCTTGGTTTCAGCGGTATTATGAGTTATGAAGAAGCCTTTAAGCTTGTTTGCAAAAGAGCAGAACTTATGGACAAGGCAGCAAAATCTACCCCGGGCGCAATGGTTGCGGTTATGAAGCTTACACCGGAGAAGGTAGAGGAAATTGCAGGTACAATTGATGAGTGCTGGCCTGTAAACTATAATTCACCTGCACAGACTGTTGTTGCTGTTAACAAGGACAATGCAGACGTTCTCTGCGACAAGGTAAAGGAAGAAAAGGGTAGAGCAAAACATCTTCCCGTAAGCGGTGCATTCCACTCTCCGTATATGGCAGATGCAGCAAAAGGTCTTGCAGATTATCTTGAAAACGTTGAATTGGATGAAGCAAAAATCCCGCTTTATGCAAACTACACAGCACTTCCTTATGAGGGTAATTATAAGGATTTGATTACAAAGCAGTGTATGAATCCCGTTAAGTGGCAAAAAACAGTAGAAAATCTGATTGCACAGGGTGTGGATACCTTTATTGAGGTTGGTGTTGGTAAGACCCTTACAGGTCTTATTAAAAAAATCAACAGTGACGTAAAGGTAATGAAGGTTGAAAATAAAGAAGATTTAGAGTCACTTGAGGTTTAATTCAAGGGATATATAAGGAGTAAAAATGAAATTACAAGGTAAAATCGCCGTTGTAACAGGCGGCTCAAGAGGTATTGGTTTTGCAACCTGCAAGAAGCTGGCTTCCGAGGGTGCAACAGTTATAATTACAGATATTTGTGACAGCGAAACAGCTGCTCCTGCAATTAAGGAGCTTGAAGAAATGGGAGCAACAGCAAAGTTCTATCAGAGCAATGTTGCTGACTTTGCAGCTGCTACAGAAACAGTAAATGCCATTGTTGAGGAATTCGGCGGAATTGATATTCTCGTTAACAATGCAGGTATCACAAGGGATAAGCTGATGTTGAAAATGGAAGAAAGCGACTTTGACTCTGTTATCAGCGTAAACCTCAAGGGTACGTACAATATGATTAAGGCTACATACAAGCAATTTATGAAGAGAAGATACGGTCGTATAATCTCTCTTGCTTCTGTTGTAGGTATTACAGGTAACGCAGGACAGACTAACTATTCTGCTTCAAAGGCAGGTATTATCGGTCTTACAAAGTCGGTTGCAAAGGAATTAGGTGCAAGAAATGTTACCGTTAACGCGGTTGCTCCGGGTTATATTGCAACAGATATGACCGACGTACTCAGCGATAAGGCAAAGGCTGCAATAGAAGCTGGTATTCCAATGAAAAGAAGAGGAACTCCCGAAGATGTTGCAAATACAATTTGCTTCCTTGCTTCTGACGACGCTTCTTACATTACAGGCGAAGTAATTAAGATTGACGGCGGTCTTGCAATGTGATTATTCACCAATAATCGGTGGAGTTTTTAAAAAGAAAAAAATCCCTACAGAGCGATTTTGCTCTGTAAGAAAGGTGTTAATATGAGAAGAGTAGTAGTAACAGGCATTGGTGCTGTAACTCCTGTTGGAAATGATATGAAAACTACATGGAACAACCTTGTTAAGGGTGTCAGCGGTATTGATTTCATTCCTGAGGAACGTTTCAGCACAGAGGGTCTGAAGGTTAATATTGCAGGTCTTGTAAAGGATTTTGATCCTACAAAATATTTTGAAAAGAAAGAGCTTAGAAAAAATGACCTTTACACACAGTTTGCTGTTGCAGCAGCTACAGAGGCTGTGGAGGACAGCGGTATTATGGGCAACATTCCCGAAGAAAAGTTCGGCGTGTATGTTGGTTCGGGTATCGGTGGTATGAAGAGTTTTTATGACAATTCAATAAATATGGAAACTGCCGGTGCCAGAAAGGTAAGCCCTTTCTTTATCCCAATGATGATTTCAAATATGGCATCCGGCACAATTGCAATCCGCTTTAAAGCAAAGGGACCTTGTGTGCCGATTGTAACAGCTTGCGCAACAGGTGCCAATGCAATCGGTGAAGCTTTCCATGCAATTAAGGACGGCTACTGCGATGCAATTATCACAGGGGGTGCAGAGGCGGCTGTTTCTCCGCTGGCAATTGCAGGTTTCCAGAACTGTAAGGCATTAACCACAAGGAACGACCCAAAGACTGCCTCAATTCCCTTTGACAAAAATCGTGACGGATTTGTTATGGGCGAGGGCGGTGCTTGTATGATACTCGAAGAGTATGAGCATGCAAAGGCCCGCGGAGCAAAGATTTATGCAGAAATTGCGGGTTATGGCAATACATGTGATGCGCACCATATTACTGCTCCCGACGCAACAGCAGAAACCCCTGCACAGGCAATCAAGGTTGCTATGAAGGAAGCAAATGTAACAGGTGATGAGGATTGGTACTGGAATGCTCACGGCACATCAACTCACCTTAACGATATAACAGAAACAAAGGCTATTAAGCTGGCGTTGGGTGACAATGCTTACAGAGTAAATGTATCATCAACAAAATCAATGACAGGGCACCTCTTTGGCGCAACAGGTGCACTTGAAGCTATTGTTTGTGCCCTTACACTTAAGGAAGGTGTTATTCCTCCAACAATCGGTTACAGCGAAAAAGACGAGGAATGTGACCTTAACTACACACCGAATAATGCTGTGAAGAGAGATGTTACAGTAGCGGCATCAACTAATCTGGGATTTGGCGGTCACAACGCCTGCCTGATATTCAAAAAATATATGGAGGACTAATTAATGGAAGTTTTTAGATTAAAAAAATATGACCTTGATGACGTTAAGAGATTGATTGACCTGGCAAATAAGAACGACCTTAATGTTCTTGAAATAGAGACTAAAAAAGGCAGAAGAATCCGTATAGAGAAGAACAATACACAGGTATCTGTTCAGGCTCCGTCGGTGGCTGCTGCCCCTGCAGTGCCTGCAGCTCCTGCAACTGCTCCTGTAATGGCTGTAGCTCCTGCTGCTGTTGCAGCTCCCGCTCCACAACCGGAGGCTGCTGCTCCTGTTGCTCCGTCAGTACCACAGGGCAAGACAATTGACGCTCCTATGGTTGGTGTGTTCTATCAGGCTCCTTCCCCTGATGCCGAGCCTTATGTAAAGGTTGGACAGAGTGTTAAAAAAGGTGACACTGTTTGTATTATTGAAGCTATGAAGCTGATGAATGAAATTCAGGCAGAGGAAGACGGAATTATTGCAGAGATTCTTGTAAAGAACGGAGAAATTGTAGAATACGGCAAGCCAATGTTTGTAATACAGTAAGAATTTTCGTTTTACATAGAATTTGTTTTTGTGAAAGACAGAGGATTATTTTATGAATCAAAAAGAAATTATGGAAATACTTCCCCATCGTGATAATATGCTTCTTGTAGAGGAAGCAGAGATGGTGGATGAAAATACATCAAAAGGCAGATACACCGTTAAGGGTGACGAGTTTTTCCTTAAGGGTCACTTTCCGGGTAACCCTGTTGTTCCCGGTGTTATTCTGTGCGAAATGATGGGTCAGGCTAGCTGTGTGCTCCTTGCAGACAAGGTAAAGGGCGGCACACCATACTTTACAAAGCTTGACGGAGTAAAGTTCAAAAAGCCTGTACTTCCCGGTGACACTCTGGAAACAGTTGCAACAGTTACAAGGGTGCGTGAGCCGTTTTATTTTATCAGCACCAAGGGATATGTTAACGGAAAATTGCACGTTCAGGCAGAAATGTCATTTGCTGTTAAGTAAAGTCTGTCAGAGGTTTGTTCCCATAGTAATAAAAACCTTGTTCAGGATATTGGAATAAGGATTGGAGATTGAAAGAAAAAATGTTTTCTAAAATTTTAATTGCAAATCGTGGCGAAATCGCCGTTAGAATAATCAGAGCTTGCAGAGAAATGGGCATTAGCACCGTTGCTATCTACAGCGAAGCAGACAAAAATGCATTGCATGTTTCTTTAGCTGATGAGGCCTATTGTGTAGGCCCTGCACCTGTTGGAGAAAGCTATCTTAATATGCTGTCTATCCTTACTGCTGCTGTGTGTTCAGGCGCACAGGCTATTCACCCCGGCTATGGTCTTTTATCAGAGAACGCAAAGTTTGTTTCACTTTGTGAGGAGTGTAACATTGCCTTTATAGGCCCTTCATCAGAAATGATCAGCGGTCTTGGTGACAAGGACAAAGCAAGAAAAACAATGCAGGCTGCAGGTGTTCCCGTAACACCGGGCACAGAGGTTATTGAGGATGAAAATGAAGCCAGAGATGCCGCCAAGAAGATAGGTTTTCCTATCCTTATCAAAGCACGTTCAGGGGGTGGCGGCAGAGGAATTCGTCTTGTTGAAAAGGAAGAAGATTTTCTCAACGCATTCAGAAGCGCTTCAAGTGAAGCTGCAGGTGCTTTTGGTGACAGCGGCTGTTATATTGAAAAATTTTTAAAGCCTGTTAAGCACATTGAAATGCAGCTTCTCTGTGACAAGCACGGTAATGTGCTGTGTCTTGGTGAAAGAGAATGTTCAGTCCAGAGAAAAAATCAAAAATTAATTGAAGAAAGTCCAAGTCCATCTCTTACTCCGGAGATTAGGGAAGCTATGATGGATGCCGCAATCAAGGCGGCTAAAGCAGTGAACTACAACTCTGTGGGCACAGTGGAATTTCTCCTTGACAAGGACAAAAACTTCTACTTTATGGAAATGAATACAAGACTTCAGGTGGAACACGGCGTTACTGAAATGGTAACAGGTATTGACCTTGTACAGTGGCAGATTCGTGTTGCGGCCGGAGCAGAGCTCAACAGAACACAGGACCAGATTTTCTTCCACGGTCATGCCATTGAATGCCGTATCAATGCTGAAAATCCTGATAAGAACTTCCTTCCGTCCTGCGGTACAATTTCCCAGCTTCATATTCCCGGTGGTTCATTTGTAAGGTTTGATACTGCAATTTATCAGAATTATACAATTCCGCCATTCTATGACAGTATGGTGGGCAAGGTTATTGTTCAGGGCAGAAATCGCGAACTTGCTATAAGAAAAATGAAAATGGCTTTGTCCGAATTATCAATCAGCGGCATTGACCACAACAGAGATTTGCAGATAGAAATTCTCTCTGATGAGGAATTTATTGACGGTACTTATACCACGGATTTTATAGCAGATTTTGAAGAAAAAAGAAAAACAGATAAAAAATAAACTAAACAATACATAAGAAATATAAGAAATACAAAAACCATACCAGTGGCTTTGGCATCAGAAAAGAGTGAGTTAGTTGGATTTGTTTACATTTCTAAAGCCCCGTAATGAGCTTGAAGGGGCAGAAAATGCAGAGACAAGTATGCCCTTTGTTCCCAATTCTATGTGGGTAAAGTGTCCCTCATGCAACAATATGCTTCTTGCAAGTGATTTAAAGGAAAACAATGGTGTGTGCGTCAAGTGCAAGCACCATTTCAGAATGACTGCAAGAGAAAGAATTGATTTGGTTGCAGATAAGGGAACTTTTGAAGAAATAAACGGGGATATGACAAGTAAGGATTTTCTCAATTTCCCTAAATATAAAGAAAAGCTGGCGACTGCAAAAAGCAAAAGTCAGGAAAATGAAAGTGTTGTTACCGGTACTTGTGAAATCGGTGGCAACAGAGTTGTGCTTTGTGTAATGTCACCTGATTTTATGATGGGCTCAATGGGTACTGTAACAGGCGAAAAAGTAACCAGAGCATTTGAATATGCAACCGAGAAAAAACTCCCTGTAATTGTGTTTACTGTTTCAGGTGGCGCGCGTATGCAGGAGGGAATTCTGTCCCTTATGCAAATGGCAAAAACCTCGGGGGCAGTAAAGCTCCACAGCGACGCAGGACTTTTATATATTACTGTTCTTACCGACCCTACAACAGGCGGTGTTACCGCATCCTTTGCGATGGAGGGTGATATTATACTTGCCGAACCAAATGCACTGGTTGGTTTTGCGGGTCCGAGAGTTGTTGAGCAGACAACCCACACCAAGCTTCCAAAGGGCTTTCAGCGTGCAGAATTTGTGCTTGACAAGGGCTTTATTGATGCTGTCGTTGAGAGAGAAAGTATGAAAGAAACTCTTGTTATGCTTCTTTCTATCCACAAGGACAAAAAGGAGGTTGGTGTTTGATGAGCGCTTACGATAAGGTGCATGCAGCAAGGGACTCAAAGCGTCTTACCGCAGTTGACTATATTAACAAAATGTTCGGTAACTCCTTCTTTGAACTTCACGGAGACAGAAGATTTGGTGACGACAAGGCTATCGTAGGTGGTCTGGCAATGCTTTATGATATGCCTGTTACTGTTATTGGCATTGAAAAGGGCAGAAACACCAAGGAAAGAATGTCACGTAACTTCGGCTCTGCAAATCCAGAGGGGTACAGAAAGGCGCTTCGCCTTATGAAGCAAGCGGAAAAATTTCACAGACCGGTACTTTGCCTTGTAGATACAAGCGGCGCATATCCCGGAATCGGAGCAGAGGAAAGAGGTCAGGGACTTGCAATTGCAGAAAATTTGATGGAAATGATTGTGGGAAGTAAAGAAGTAACTGATAGGCATGA
>JAFLUK010000037.1 GCA_022508865.1 Oscillospiraceae bacterium
AGGTTCCCGGCGGTATGCTTTCTAACCTTCTCAGCCAGTTAAAGCAGGCAGGTAAAGAGGATAAACTCCTTGATGTTATGAAGGAAGTTCCTGAAGTTCGTAAAGATGCAGGTTATCCTCCGCTGGTTACTCCATCATCACAGATTGTTGGTACTCAGGCTGTGTTCAATGTTATTATGGGCGAAAGATACAAGATGGTTACAAATGAATTTAAGGATATGGTTGCAGGTAAGTATGGTACAACTCCGCTTCCGATTGACCCAGAATTCAGAACAAAGATTATCGGCGATATGCAGCCAATTGACTGCCGTCCTGCTGATCTTCTTGAACCGGAACTTGATAAGCTTAAGAAGGAATGTGAAACCTTTGCCGAAAATGAAGAGGATGTACTCTCTTATGCAATGTTCCCCAAGGTTGCAAAGGATTTCCTTGAAAAGCGTCGTAATGCAAAAATCGGTATTAATAACGATGCAGACAAGGAAAATATGATTCACCCTGTTTGATTGAGTAAAATATAAAATAACAAAAGACTTTTGGTTTGATAACACATTCCAAAAGTCTTTTTTGCTTTTTTGCCCTGTATTCTGTTTGATTATTTTTTTAAGTAATTCACGTTAATAATCTGCTGCTGAAAGTCATTTTTGAGTTTATTTTCCTTATCAGAATTATAATCTCTTGCCAAATTCCAAATCTCTGTTGCTAACAGTTCAATATCCATTATTTTTTTGCCTTTATCGTCAAGACGGTCATATCCGTCCTTAACATTAGTAATTATGGGTAAAGTTGCTTTGGCTTTCATTTCCGTTAGTAATTCTCTGCCTTTGTCTGTAAAACCAAGCACTCTGATATAGGGAACAGGTATTTCCTTTATTTCCTTGGTAATACCCAACAGTGCGCAGCAAAGTATTCTTCTGATTCTTGCCATAGTGTATCTTTTGGTTTTAATACTTTCACATAATTCTATAAAAGAATTATTGTTTCCGGCACAACTTAAAATTCTGTTTTCAATACCTTCTTCAACATCATAATATTTTTTTAATTCAGTTCCTGTCATTGACAAAAGCCTGTATGTAAATAGCTTGTCAATGTTTTCAATATTTGCAGTTGATGTAATTGGATAGTCAGGCGTGTATAATTCTTTATCGGAATAATTATTCCTTATATAACTGCCGCTGGCAATGTTTTCTGTAGGATTACTGCTGTCGTGTCCGCTGCCTTTTCTTTTGAATGTTACAGGGGTAATGTTACTGCCTTTTATGGCTTTCATATATTCAATACCCAGAATATTGTTAGCACCCTCATAAATTTTTAAAATTTCTTCGCTGTAAAATTCCTTAACTGAATTATACACAGCCCTTGGATAATATTCACCCTTGCCCATATATTCTTTGATTTTATCCTGAACTCTTGCATCATCAAGTGCAGTAATTGCTCTGTTAAGCAAATCAACATTACCACATTCACTGCCAAAAAGCAGGTTGTCTGTAATTCCTGTTGCTTTAATAATATCAGTAGCTGTTTTTGCAAATCCCTCTGCATTAGAAAGGGAATAAACAGCAGGAAGTTCAATCACCAAATCAATGCCATTAATAAGAGCCGCTTTTGTTTTGTCAGCTTTGCTGATAATAGAAACATCACCACGCTGAACAAAGCTGCTGCTCATTACTGCAATCACAGCATTATGTTCACTTTTTACTCTGTCAATCAGCCACTTGTGACCGTTATGAAAGGGATTAAATTCAGAAATAATTCCGTAAATCATATAAACCTCTTAAATATTTGGCAGTATATTAATATAAATACTTGAAATACAAAAAAATTTGCCTTATAATAGAAAGGTAATTGTACTTATGCTATTATACATCAAATTAAACAATGATTCAACAGGAGGATAAAATGAAGATTTTAGTTATTAACGCAGGTTCTTCTTCACTTAAATATCAGCTTTTTGATATGACTGACGAGTCTGTTTTGTGCAAGGGTAACTGCGAAAGAATTGGTGTAGGCAACAGCGTTGTCGGCTATAAAAACAATAAGGGACAGGAAAAAAAGGTTAAGGTAGAAATGAATAACCACACAGAAGCATTTATGCAGGTTAAAGCTATGCTTACAGATGCTGAAGTTGGTGTTATTTCTGATGTATCAGAAGTAAATGCAGTAGGCCACAGAGTTGTTCAGGGTGGTTCAACCTTCAATAAATCAACAATTATTAATGATGAAATTATTGATAAGATTGTTGAGCTTTCTCCACTTGCTCCACTTCACAATCCCGGAGCAATTCAGGGCATCAAGGCTGCACAGGATGTATTTGGAAATGATACTCCAATGGTTGCAGTGTTTGATACTTCTTTCCATTCAACAATGCCTTCAAAAGCATATATGTACCCTGTACCATATAATTATTATGAAAAATATTCTATTCGCCGTTATGGTTTTCACGGTACATCACACAGATATGTTTCCGGTGAACTTGCAAAGGCAATCGGTAAGGACATTAAGGACCTTAAGCTGATTACCTGCCACATTGGTAACGGTTCTTCTATTACAGCCGTTGACGGCGGTAAGGTTATTGATACATCAATGGGACTTACACCTCTTGATGGCTTTATGATGGGTACACGTTCAGGCTCACTTGATCCTTCTGTTGTTACGTATATTATGGAGAAGGAGAACCTTACTCCTAACGAAATGGATACTATTCTTAACAAAGAATCAGGTCTTTATGGTATTTCAGGTGTATCCTCTGACGACAGAGATGTTACTGCTGCTGAAGAAGCAGGTAACGAAAGAGCGGCTCTTGCACACTCTATGCTTTACTACCAGATTGCAAAGGTCATCGGCTCATACTATATAGCACTTGGTGGCTGTGACGGTATGGTATTTACAGCAGGTCTTGGTGAACATCAGCCAAACTTGAGAAAGTCTGTTATGGAATATCTTAATGCAATCGGTGTTAAGGGTGACAACGAAAGAAATGAAAATCTTTCAGGAGACTGCTCTCTTATTTCTGCTGATGACAGCGCATTCCCTGTATATGTAATTGCTACAAACGAGGAACTTGTTATTGCAAGGGATACAATGAATCTTGTTGACTAAAAAATAATTATTTCATAATTTTAGGGTTGACTTCGTAAGAAGTCAACCCTTTTTGCGTGTAAAAACCCTTTTTTACATTTGTTGATTTTAGTCTGTAATACTTTTTGCGTTCTGTGTATCCTTAAATAGAAGTGTGATACACCAGATTGCAGCAAGACAAACAAGAATGTAGATAATTCTGCTTATAACACCTGTTTGTCCTCCACAAAGAAAGGCAACAAGGTCAAATTTAAAAATACCAACCAGTCCCCAGTTGATACCTCCGATTATTAAAAGGGTCAAAGCTATTTTATCAATCATTTTATTACCTCCATAAATGATATCAACAATAGTTTTGACCAAAATCCAATAAATATTCTTTTTTAAATTGCAAACATTATAATTGCTCCGATTATACCGATTGCAATTAGCACAAGTCCGAAAATTCGACACATTTTTTTAGCTTTCATAATTTTGTGCTTCTTAATCATACTTTCGGTGGGGAAAGGCAGAAACAGCAGCATAAATCCCAGTCCCACAAAGCCTGTTACTATCATTCCATCGCCCAGTCCTCCCACAAGTGTTCCCAAAAACACACCAATGGGGATTAAAAATACAAAAATTGTATCTAAAAATGTAAAAAGTTTTCCGTAATTATCTCTTAAATCGTAAAATTTATTTGTCTTGTTCTGACATTCATCACTGCAGTACATATCATAGTATGATATTTCCTTACCGCAATATTCGCATTTTTTCATCAAAATCACCTTATTTCATTTTCAAAACTATACCACGAAACTCGGTTAATGTCAAATAATGGCCCTGTTTTCTTGACAAAACAGTTGGGAATATTTATAATTTAGAGGTATATAAATGTTATTAAATTTTATTGTGAAAAGGATATAAGGAATTATTATGGATTATAAAAAATTAGCAGAATTACTCCTGCCAAACAGTACTATGACCAGAGAAGATGTATTCTCAAAATTCCCTAAAAGAAATTTAAAAGAAGGTGCGCAGGTTACGAGAATGGCACCTTCGCCAACAGGTTTTATTCATCTTGGAAATCTGTATTCTGCCCTTGCAGACGAAAGAATTGCACACCTTTCTGATGGCGTATTCTACCTTCGAATAGAGGACACCGACGAAAAGAGAAAGGTAGAGGGCGCAGTTGATATAATCATTAATGTTATGAAATATTTTGGCATTGAATTTGACGAAGGCGCCGGTCAGGAGAATAAGAGCGACAATCTTTACGGCCCTTATTTTCAAAGAGAAAGAGTGGATTTTTACCATGTTTTTGCGAAGGAGCTTATTCTTCAGGGTCTTGCTTACCCTTGTTTCTGTACAGAGGAGGATAACGCAAGCCTCCGAGAAGCCCAGCAAAATGAAAATGCAACACCGGGCTACTACGGAAAATGGGCAAAGTGCAGAAACCTTACACTTGAAGAAATTGAAGAAAATCTAAAGTCAGGAAAGCCTTGGGTGCTTAGGCTCAAATCCCCCGGGGACGAAAATAAGGAAATTACTATAGAAGACAAAATTATGGGCAAAATTTCTTTCCCCGAAAATGTTCATGATATTGTAATTCTTAAGAGTGACGGCGTGCCCACATATCATTTTGCCCATGTTATTGACGACCACCTTATGGGCACAACCCTTGTAATCCGTGGTAACGAGTGGCTCAGCTCTGTACCAACCCATTTCCAGCTGAATCAAGTGCTTGGCTTTAAGCAACTTAAGTATGCTCACACAGCCCACCTTATGAAGATGGAAAACGGAGGCAAAAGAAAGCTTAGCAAGAGGAAGGACCCCGAGCTTTCTCTTGATTTCTATCGTCAGGATGGTTACCATCCATATACTGTTAAAATTTATTTACTTACTCTACTCAACAGTAATTTTGAGGAGTGGTACGATAAAAATGCTGATAAGCATATTAATGAATTTCCGTTCTCTGTTAAGAAAATGTCCCAAAGCGGCGCCCTCTTTGACTTGCAGAAATTCCACGATATTTGTAAAAAGGAATTTGCAAAAATGTCACTGGAAGAGGTGTACACATTCCTGGAAAATTGGGTAAAGGAATATGACAGTAATAATTACGAAATGTACTTTGGCAACAGGGATTATATGGAAAAAGTACTCACATTGTGTATGGGTCTTAATCAAAAGAGAAGAAGAAAGGATTTTGCCTATGCAAAACAGATTATCAGCAGTCTTTCTTACTTCTTTAAGGAAACCTTTGCTCCTGCAAATGAATATGCCTACGATAATGATACCGTAAAAGCTATCCTTACAAAATATCTTGAAACATATGATGAAAACGATGACAATTCAATGTGGTTCAACAAGGTGAAAGAGGTGGCAGAAAGCCTTGGATTCACAACAGATATGAAGGCCTATAAAAAAGAACCTGAAAAGTTCAAGGGTTCTGTTGCACAGGTATCGGAAATTATCAGAATTGCTGTTACAGGTCTTTCAAACACACCTGACCTTTGCACCATTTGTCAGATAATCGGTAAGGACATAATGGAAGAAAGAATTGTAAATACTATTAATAGTCTTTAAGTACCTTTTTATTAATAATAAAGATAGCCGCCTTTTGGCGGCTGTTATTTTGAGGTTAAAATGAAATCACTATCTTATCTAAAGGATTATAAGCTACAGGCAATTTTAGCTCCCTTTTTTAAACTGCTGGAGGCATCCTTTGAGCTGTTTATTCCTCTTGTTGTTGCAGATATTATAGATAACGGTATTAATAATAAGGGTGGTATAAGCTATATTGTTACCCGTTGTTTGCTTCTTGTACTGCTTGCTGTAGTTGGTCTTGTTTCTTCAATTACCGCCCAATATTTTGCGGCAAAGACTGCGACCGGTGCATCAACCAAGTTGAGGAGTGCTCTGTTTAGAAAAATTCAGTCATTGTCGTTTAAGCAAATTGATGACATCGGCTCTGCAACCCTTATTACAAGAATGACCAGTGATGTAACACAGATACAAACAGGAATAAATATGTTCCTCAGGCTTCTTCTCCGCTCACCTTTTATTGTTATTGGCGCAACAATAATGGCTTTTTATGTAGATGTAAAGGGTGCTCTTGTTTTTGCGGTGGCAGTGCCGTTGCTTGCGCTTATTGTTTTTGTGGTAATGTACATCACTATTCCGATGTTTAAGAGTGTACAGAATAAGCTTGATGGTGTACTGCTGAAAACAAAGGAAAATGTTAAGGGCGTAAGGGTAATCAGAGCCTTTACCCGAGAGGAAAAGGAAACTAAAGAATTTAATCTTGAAAATGAAAGGCTTTTAAAACTGCAAAGTGCGGTAAGCAAAATTTCCTCTGTAATGAATCCTGCAACCTTTGTTGTAATCAACATTGGCATAATTGCGTTAATTTATGTTGGAGCCCTTCGTGTTGAAACAGGAGTTATTACACAGGGTGCAGTTGTTGCGCTTTATAACTATATGTCACAAATTCTTGTGGAGCTTATAAAGCTTGCAAATCTGATTATTACGGAAACAAAGGCTATTGCAAGCAAGCACAGAGTGGACAGCATTTTAACCCTTGAAGAATACAAAAAGCCAAAGGGTATTGATAAAGAAACTGATGGTTACATTACCTTTGAAAATGTTTCCCTCAGCTACAATAACAACAGCGAATACAGCCTTAAAGATATTAGTTTTTCTGTAAATAAGGGAGAAACTGTTGGAATTATCGGCGGTACAGGCAGCGGAAAAACCAGCCTTATCAACCTTATCTGTGGTTTTTATGAGCCTACAGAGGGAAATATTTTTGTTAATAACAAAAATATTCTTAATTTTACAGATGATGAACTGAATTCCGAAATTTCCGTTGTAATGCAAAGGGCGGCAATGTTCAGAGGAACAATAAGAGAAAATATTTTTTTTGGTTCCGTCAATACTAATGAAGATAATATTATGAAGGCTTTGGAAATTGCCCAAGCAAAGGAGATTATTGATAAAAAGTCATCAGGTCTTGACGAGTCTGTTCTGGAGCAGGGTAAAAATTTATCGGGAGGTCAAAAGCAAAGGCTTTCCATTGCAAGGGCACTTGCAAGGAATACTCCAATCCTTATTCTTGACGACAGCTTTTCGGCTCTGGACTACAAAACCGATAAGTCACTTAGGACAGCCCTTGAAAATGACAACCAAAACAATAATCAGGACAGAACAACATTTATTATTTCCCAGCGCACCTCAACAATTGAACACTGCAACAAGATAATTGTTCTCGATGAGGGTATGATAGAGGGGATAGGCAGTCACAGCGAACTTCTCAAAAGTTGCCAAACCTACAAAGAAATCTACGCTTCCTGCAACAGGGAGGTGTCCAGATGACAAGCAAAACTATTGTCAAACGAGTTATAAAGTATATCGGCAAATATAGATTTTCCTTTATTCTTTCACTTGTTCTTACTGTAACGGCAACACTTTGCTCACTATACATTCCTGTTCTTGCAGGTGAGGCAATAGATATGATTGCAGGGAAGGGAAATGTTGATTTTTACAGGCTTACCCCAATTCTTATAGTTATTGGTGTTGCGCTTATTGTGTCAGGTGTCAGCCAGTATTTTGTAAACACACTTAATAACAGAATATCAAATTCCACTGTAAGAGATATGCGTAATGATGCCTTCCTTAAAATCCAGACAGTACCTGTTTCCTACATTGATAATCAAGAAACAGGTGATATTGTCAGCCGCATAATTGCAGATGCAGAGCAGTTTGCAGACGGACTTATTCTGGGCTTTCAAAACTTATTTTCAGGTGTAGTGACAATTTTGGGTACACTTGTATTTATGCTTACAATCAATCTGTGGATTGGACTGATTGTGGTGGTGCTGACCCCATTATCCCTTTTTGTCAGCAGATTTATTTCAAGAAAAACCTATAAATATTTTAAAAAGCAAAGCGAACAGCGTGGCAGGGAAACCGCCTTTATCGACGAAATGATTAGCAATATAAGCACGGTAAAGGCATATCACAGGGAAAATAAAAATCAAAACGAATTTGATGAAATCAACAATCAGCTTGGGACAGATTCCTTAAAGGCCACCTTCTTTTCTTCCATAACAAATCCCGGAACACGCTTTATTAACTCACTTGTTTATGCCGCAGTTGGCTTTAGCGGTGCAATCTTTGCCCTGAACGGGATAATTACCGTTGGTAATTTATCTGCATTTCTTGCATATGCAAACCAGTACACAAAGCCCTTTAACGACATTACAGGTGTGATTACCGAACTGCAAAATGCAATTGCCTGTGCAGGAAGAATGTTGGAAATTATTGATGCGGATAGTGAGAATGAAGCAGAAAAAGAATTGCCAAATAATATTGAAGGCAACTTTGATGTTTCTGATGTTGCATTTTCTTATGATAAAAACAGGGAATTGCTAAAGGATTTGTCATTTAAACTGAAAAAAGGTCAGCGTCTGGCGATTGTTGGGCCGACAGGCTGTGGTAAAACAACTCTTATAAACCTTTTTATGAGATTTTATGACATAGATAAGGGTTCTATCCTTCTGGACGGCATTGATATAAACAGCGTCACCAGAAAATCTTTAAGAAAAAATATGGGTATGGTACTACAGGACACCTGGCTCAGAAGCGGTACAATCCGTGACAATATTGCCTTTGGTAATGAAAATGTTACAGATGAAGAAATAATTGCGGCGGCAAAGCAAAGTCACGCACATTCCTTTATCAAAAAACTCAAAATGGGATATGACACCCCTGTGGGTGAAGACGGCAACAACCTTTCTACAGGTCAAAAACAGCTTATTTGCATTACAAGAGTTATGTTGTCTTTACCACCAATTCTTATACTTGATGAAGCAACAAGCTCCATTGATCTTGTAACAGAGCAGAGGATTACACGCTCATTTATGAAGCTTATGAAAGACAGAACAAGCTTTGTAGTAGCCCATAGATTGAGTACAATTGTGGGAAGTGACTTAATCCTTGTAATGAAGGACGGCAGAGTTATAGAAAGCGGTAATCATAATCAGCTTATGGAGGCAAACGGCTTTTACAAACAGCTTTACCAAAGCCAATTTAATGCAAATTAATAGTTGACTTGTATATTAAAGCTATAGTCATTATCAACAAAAAACAACTGCGTAATTTGTCAAAATAAGCTAGAAATTGTCTTGAAATACTACATTTTGCTGTGATATAATTTGTTTTAATATGGGAGGTCATATTTTAGATGACATACTTTGGTTCTCTTAACGAATTTACACATAAAAATGTTAATATAAAAGGCAGAATCCCCGGAAATTATTCAGGTGGAATTAATAATAAAATTAAAATTTCTTTTATCAAGAACGCTGTTGACTACAGGTCAGCTGTGGGTTTTGCTATTCTTGATGCAGACAACAGGTTTTTGTGGTATTCTTCTGCAAAAATTACAAAGGAAAGCTATATTCTCAACCTAACTGATTTTGATTATCTTGCTGTGGGTGATGCTCCGGCAAGATTTAAACTGTACCTTGTTTTTGAAAACGATAATGAGTTTGTATTCAATCGCATATATTCAAGAAAAATCAGAGATGAATACATTCGTACACAGGACAAAAGCATACTTTTTTATGATACTGTTGCCTCTTCTGAAATTGAGGGTAATTTTGTTGACTTGGTTGTGAATATTACAACCTCAGGATACTTTGGTTTTATTCTTATGAACAGGTCTGACAGACTGAATTTTGTACTTACAACCACTGTTGAAAGCTTTGATATTCTTGGTGACGAATATGTTTTTTCTGTAAAAATGGAAAAGCCTGATTCGTGCCGGAATTTCGGATTATATCTACAATCAAGAATATCACAGGACAAGTATTATGACCTTGCACCCGCTTCGGTTGATGATAAGGGTAAGTACTTTGTTTTGTCCTACAGATTCAAAAATAATTTCCTTAATTTGGAATTGCCCGATATTCTTACACTTTCTTCATATTATGAGATTAACAACTTTAAATACAAGGTAGGAGTAAAAACTGCCAACAACAAGATATGGGAAAAAATTAAAAACTTAGCTGATGTAAATATCAGCAGAGTAAGTCTTGATTTGCTGGCTCTTACAGTACGTTTATCACAGGAAAAGCTGCAATTTTCCACTGTTCTGCCACAGGACGGAGTGAAAATCACAAAGGAAAATACTGCAAAGAGAATACTTTTCTCTTCTGATTTTCTCCCCGGTCGAGTTATGTTTGGCGAACAAAGAGTTTATAATGATGAAGTCTACAAAATCAAGATTTTTGCAGATGTTAGTAAAATAGGAGATATGTCAGCTTTTGTTTATAACAAAAAAAGACAGGAAAAAATCATTGTTGACGTAACAGAGTTTAATTCATCTTCAGGTGAAATGACAATCGACTTGTCTGCAATGGGAGAAACTATGTCCGATTTTACGGCAAGAGCATATAAGCTGTGTGTTGCTTTTTCCTACAAGGGCTATATGTACTGTTGCACACTTCGTTCTCCGGACTTTTTAATAGGTGGGCACAGTGAAGAAAATCAAACAGATGTTAATGAACACCGACTTAAGGAAGTAATGTCCTTTAATGTTTCTGATTCAGTTATAATACTGCAACCTATGTACGATACAAAGGGATATTTTCACATTTATCTTACAGACAGAATGTTATCCAAACAGTCAAAGGTAAATGTGAATTTTGAAAGAGTATATTTCAAAAAGAATTTTCTTATTACAGAGGTTGATGTTTCAGGCAACACGGAGTATTTTACAGGTTTTGCTCTTTCATACAGGTACAAAAAGAGCGAGGACAAAAGGATATATTTCCAAAGAGGCGAACTTGTAGCCAAGGGCAACAGAACTATCTTAAGGTCCAAGTTTGACCTTTCAATGCTTGAACTTACCAAAACGGTTTGGGATTTGTACGTTGTGTTTATTGATGACGAAATACCCTATTTCACCCCTGTTAATATTAGTAATAAGCAGAGGGAAAAGTATTTTTACAGCAGTAGAAATTTTCTTTTTAAGAATTATTATGAATTTAATACACCAAATGGTACAGATGTATTTTTTCCTTACTTTACTACTGCAAACACTTTGGCTTTTTCAGTAAGAGAAAAGAATATTTATGACTCAAAATCATTCCGACATAAGGAATTTTTTGCACTTTTCATATATAAGCTTTTTAAATCTCACTACCGCAGAAAGAGAATTATACTTACTTATGAAAGGTATGGTAAGTTTGCACAGGATAACAGCTATCATTTCTTTATTCATTGTATGAGGCACAAGGTGCAAAAGAGACTTAACGCTAATATTTATTATGTAATTGATAAAAACTCTGAAGACTACAAAAAGCTGAAAAAGTACGATTCAAATGTAATTAACTTTTTGTCCTTAAAGCATATGATTTATATTATTGCAGCAGGACTTCTTGTTTCATCCAATACTGCAAATCATTGTTATATAAGTAAACAGTGCAATTCCTGTATTACAGGTTTTTTAAAGCAA
>JAFLUK010000038.1 GCA_022508865.1 Oscillospiraceae bacterium
TGACACCGAAAGAATTGCATTTGCGCCAAGATTACTTTTGTTGTCTGTGCCGTCCAAATCACACATCATTCTGTCAATAAGCCTCTGCTGATAGGGGCTTGTGTTAACAAGATGATGGGCAATTGTTTCGTTAATATTTTTTACTGCCTTGCACACCGACTTGCCGTTATATTCCTTGTCATCATCTCTTAATTCAACTGCTTCAAATGCGCCTGTTGATGCGCCGCTGGGTACAATTGCAGATACACTTGTGCCGTCGGTAAGTGTAACTGTTGCCTCCACTGTAGGGTTACCTCTGGAGTCAAGCACCTGTCTGCCTTTGATTTCTTCTATTAAATTACGCATAAAATAAAACCTCCTTTACCATATCATTGGCATTGGAGGTTTTGATTATACTATTTATTTTGATTATTCATAAACATTTTGCCCTTTCAGAGTTAGTCAAGGTAGTCCTTGAGAATTTTACTTCTTGAAGGGTGACGGAGCTTTCTTAACGCCTTTGCTTCAATCTGACGGATTCTCTCTCTTGTAACATTAAACTCCTTGCCAACCTCTTCCAGAGTACGGCTTCTGCCGTCCTCAAGTCCGAAACGAAGTCGGAGCACCTTTTCTTCCCTTGGAGTAAGGGTGTCAAGCACCTCGTTGAGCTGTTCTCGCAGAAGTGTGTGAGAAGCGGCATCTGCAGGCGCAGGTGCGTCATCATCGGGGATAAAGTCCCCAAGGTGGGAATCCTCTTCCTCGCCGATTGGTGTTTCAAGAGAAACAGGCTCCTGTGCAACCCTCATAATATCTCTTACCTTATCAACAGGCATATCAATTTCAAGGGCAATTTCGTCGGCTGTAGGCTCGTGACCGTTTTGGTGAAGCAGCTGGGAAGACACCTTTTTCACCTTATTAATAGTTTCTACCATATGAACAGGAATACGGATAGTTCTGCCCTGGTCTGCAATGGCTCTTGTAATAGCCTGTCTTATCCACCATGTGGCATAGGTAGAAAATTTAAAGCCCTTTGTATAGTCAAATTTGTCAACAGCCTTCAAAAGGCCCAAATTACCCTCCTGAATAAGGTCAAGGAACAGCATACCTCTGCCCAAATACCTTTTTGCAATGGATACAACAAGTCTTAAGTTTGCCTGACAAAGTCTTTTCTTGGCTTCCGAGTCACCGTCAACAATTCTGATTGCAAGGTCAATTTCTTCCTCGGGTGAAAGGAGAGGCACTCTGCCTATTTCTTTAAGGTAAACCTTAACAGGGTCATCAATGGTAATCCTTTCCAGAGAATCGTCCAGCTTAATTGTTTTGCTGTCAACCTCTGCCTCAATATCGGACAAATCCATATCTGCATCTTCAATAATCTCAATACCCTGGGCTTCCAGAGCATCATACATTTTTTCAAGCTGTTCAGGAGAAAATTCAATTTCTCCGATTGCATCAAAGATATCCTGATTGGTAAGGTTTCCCTTGCTCTTTCCCATTTCTACTAAATCTTTGATAATTGTTTTCTTATCAACCTGTCCGCTCATAATATAATCTCCTTATTTTCTCTTCTCTTTTAATTTCTTTATGTAATCGCTCAAATCCTCCATTGAGGCAGAAGCAATGTCCTCTTTTTTTAACCTTCCCTTTTCTTCCACAATGATATTTATATACTCGTCAAGGGCCTGATGTGTTGGCTTGAGGGTTATGGTTTTGTGTACAATCTGAAAAATCTTTCCCGTTTCATCGGGGGAAAAATCATTATTAATTGTATTTAAAGGCTCATACCCCGAACTTATCCTTTGCACAAAATATTCAAACAGCTTTCGGTTAAATTCAGTTATAAAGCTTTTGCTGTCTATTTTGCTGATTATGGATTCCATTGTATCGGGATAATTAACAAGGTAAGAAATCAGTTCTTCCTCTGCCCTTGTTGCTCTGGGCTCGTCCTTGTGTTGAGGATTGATTTTATCATCTCTGCCTGACAAATCAGTCTGAATTTTTCTGAATTCCTTTTGACGGAAATTCCTGTTTTTTTGACTGTTCAGCCTTTTCAGGCTTGACATAATGGATTCCTTTTGTACGTTTGTTTCTTCAGCCAATCGGGAAGCATAAATTTCCTGTTCAATAACACTGTCAAGGTTAGAAAGCACCTTCATAGCCTCGTTAAGATACTGCACCCTTTGGTCAGGAATTTTAAGATTAAAGCTGTTTTTCACCTTATTAAGCCTGTATTCAACATCATTGTTACTGCCGTTTACCAGGTTATAAAAGGCGGAAGCTCCGTTCTCACCGTGTTTTTTAATAAATTCATCAGGGTCCTTACCGTCGGGAATAGTCAGCACCCTTATGTTGAGCCCTGCATTTCGGAGAATGCCAATTGCTCTTTGGGTTGCCTTTTGTCCTGCTTCGTCGGCATCATAGCAGATAATAACCTCATCTGCAAACCGTTTCATAAGTACCGCCTGTTCAGATGTGAGGGCTGTTCCCAAGGTGGCAACTGCATTTTCAAAGCCTGCCTGATTTACGGATATTACATCCATATAGCCCTCGCACAAAATAAGCGTTCTGTCTGCAACCTTCTTTGCATTATTAAGAGAAAAAAGATTTGCGCTTTTTTTAAATACGGGGGTATCGCTTGTGTTAAGGTATTTTGGCTTTTGGTCGGTCATAATTCTTCCGCCAAAGGCTATTACATTACCTCTTACATCTATAATAGGGAACATTACACGATTATAAAATCTGTCATTAGTACCCTTGCCGCTTCTATTTTTGTAAACAAGGTTGGCTGACAGCATTTCATTATCCTTAAATCCCAAACTTTTAAGGTGATTTGAAAGAGCAAACCTGTCGTCGGGGGCAAAACCAAGACCAAAACGGCGAATTGTTTTGTCGTTAAGCCCTCTGCCGTAAAGGTAGTCCAGACCTTTTTTGCCCTGTGGGCTGTAGAGGCACTTGTGAAAGAACCTTGCGCTTTCTCTGTTTGCCTCATAAATTCGCTTACGCAGTTGGGTCATAGAGTCATCATAGGTATTTTCAGGCATATTAAGACCTGCCCTTTGAGCCAAAAAACGTACCGCCTCAATATAATCAAGGTTTTCCGTTTTCATTATAAAGGTAACAACATCTCCACCTGCGCCGCAGCCAAAGCAATAAAATGAATTGCTCTCTGTATATATATTGAAAGAAGGTGTTTTTTCTCCGTGAAAAGGACACAGCCCTACCATATTCCTGCCACGCCTTTTCAGGCTCATATAGCCGGAAGCAATTTCAGTAAGGTCGCTGCGCATTTTCAGTTCCTGCAAAAAATCTTCAGGTAGTGCCAAGAAAACTCTCCTTTCAAAACAATTTTAAGATAATTTTTAAAATATACCTTTTAACCCTATTTAAAAATCGTACATTATTATATACGACAATTTTTAAAATATTCCTCTATTTTTTTGAAAAAATTTTATAAAATCTTAAAAATATTCAATAAATGACCATAGATTGTTTGATAAATAGCAAATTTCACAAATGACGAGAATTTTTTCGACAGGCAAGGCATTTTTCTTGAAACACTGAAGTATTTCAAGAAAAAATAACGCTGAATGGCAGAAAAAGTGCCGTCAGTTTTAGGTATTTTGTCATTTATTTAACATGCCCTAGATTGGAAAGAAATCATCATCAATAATCTCTGTTTCAAGCTGACCGTTTGTAACATCGGCAAGCTTTTTGTTAAAGGGCTTTAGTTTATCCACAGGAATATGGAATTTAATAATAACATTTTCCAGAAAAAGGGAATCATCAACCACTCCCCCGCATTCCGGAATAAGTCCCGACAGCTTGCCGTATCTGTCGTAATTCATAGTGATACTGCAAAGAAAGCACCTTTCCATTCTTAAAACCTTTGATGCCTCCAGCGCAAGGCTTGCGCTATGGCTGTAGGCCCTTACAAGGCCACCGGCGCCAAGCATAATACCGCCAAAATATCTTGTTACTACTATTACAGTATTTACAACATTATTTTTGTTCAGCACCTCCAGCACCGGCACACCTGCTGTTCCCTGGGGCTCTCCGTCATCGGAATATCTTTTGATAAAATTATCTTTAAGGCTATAGGCATACACATTGTGGGTGGCATCGTAGTGGATTTTTCTTTTTTCATTAATAAAATCCACAGCCTCCTGCTCACAGGAAACAGGCTTGCAGTAGCCGATAAACCTGCTGTGTTTCTCAATAAACTCTGCACTGCTCTCTTTTTTTGTTGTATAGTAAAAATTCTCCATAATGATACTAAACCCTGCAATCGGTGAATTGAAAAAAACAGGCGGTACTCACCGTACCGCCTCAACAATTACATTATTATTTCATATTAAAACGCTTCTTGAATCTGTCAACACGTCCACCGGTATCAACGAGTTTCTGCTTACCTGTAAAGAAAGGATGACACTTTGAACAAATTTCAACACGGATATTCTCCTTTGTTGAACCGGTCTCAATTACGTTACCACAAGCACAAGTAATTGTTGTCTGCTTATAATCTGGATGGATACTTTCCTTCATCATTTTCACCTCTTTCGCTGAAACCGTAAATAACAAAAGTTATTATACTACATAAAGTCTGTAAAATCAAGTCTTTTTTTAATTTTTTTTAGTTTTGGAGATACTCCACAAGTTCATCAAAATTCAGTCCCAATTTTCTTGCAAGAAGTGCATTGTCCTTGCCGATATATCTCCAAAGTGTGTAGTCTTTATCCATTAACGACAGCTGTTCGCTTTTGTCTGTGTATCTTTGCATAAAACCAAACTCTGCGCCGTACTTCAAAAGCCACTTGTATTCCTCTGTGGTATTAAAGTCTTTTTTGCTGTTGCAGGCAAATTCAACAGACAAACCCAGCTGTCGTTCGCTGTTGCCGCTGTCGCCCACCCTTCTGTTTGCAACGGACTCCGCCTTTACCTGGGTGTATTTTCCTGTAGAAACAAGACTGTTTACATACTTCCGGTAGGCAACGTGCTGTTCGTCAAAGGAAACATAACCTTTAACAACAATAAGGTTAACACCGGCTTTTTTTCCACCCTCAATCATATCCTGCAAGGGCTGTTGAATTATTTCTGCAATATCCACACCCTGATATTCTATAGTGTCGGGAACGTAGCTTCTGTCAATTGGGTTTGAAACACTTACAACTCTGTAAAGGCTTTTTTGCTGCTCCACAGAAATATAGGAATTGTTTACTTCAGGCTTTGCATGCTCATCGTTGTTATTGCCTATATAGCTGTAGTAGCCCAGCAAAATTCCGCCCCCAAGAACTGACACCATCAATATAGGGAGTATTACAAAAAGCACTTTAACCGCTGTTCCCTTTTTCCTCACTGTATTGTCGCCAAAGACATATTCTTTATCTTTGGTAGAATACAGACCCTTGGGCTTTGTCTTTGTTTTCTGATATTTGTGTTTTGCTCCGGATTTTTCTTGCAAAATGTCACCTCATACTTCAATATACAGTTACTTAATAGCCTTTGTATTTATTTCTTCCACAGCTACTTTAATAAATTCATCAACAGTCATTGATCCTAAATCGCCCTCTTTGCGGTGACGGACAGAAACACAGTTGTTTTCAATATCCTTGTCACCCACAAGCACCATATAAGGCACCTTTTCAAGCTGTGCAGAACGGATTTTGTAACCGATTTTTTCTGAACGGTCATCAACCTCTACTCTCATACCCTGCGCTTCAAGAGCCTTCTTAACCTCATAAATGCGGTCAAGGTGGCGGTCGGCAATGGGCAACAGCTTAACCTGAACAGGAGCAAGCCACATTGGGAATGCACCTGCATATTTTTCAATAAGAAGTGCAAGGGTTCTTTCGTAGCAACCGATTGATGTGCGGTGGATAATGTATGGTCTTTTCTTTTTGCCGTCTTTATCCACATATTCCATACCAAACTTTTCTGCAAGGAATTGGTCAATCTGAATTGTAATAAGGGTGTCTTCCTTGCCGTAGACATTTTTAATCTGAATATCAAGCTTTGGGCCGTAGAAGGCGGCTTCTCCCTTTCCTACTACATAAGGAATCTCCAAATCGTCAAGGATTTTCTTCATTACACCCTGTGCTTCGTCCCAATCCTCTTTTGTACCGATGTATTTTTCTGTATTTTCAGGGTCCCACTGGGAAAATCTGTAGGAAACATCATCAATAAGACCAACAGTTTTCAGTGTGTATTTTACCAAATCAACGCACTGGGCAAATTCATTTGCAAGCTGTTCGGGTGTACACATAAGGTGACCTTCTGAAATTGTAAACTGACGAACTCTGATAAGTCCGTGCATTTCACCTGATGCTTCATTTCTGAAAAGTGTTGATGTTTCGTTATATCTCAAAGGTAAATCTCTGTAGGAACGCTGACGGTTAAGATAAGCCTGATACTGGAAAGGACAGGTCATTGGACGAAGGGCAAATACCTCATCGTCCTTTTCCTCGTCGCCGAGAACAAACATTCCGTCCTTGTAGTGGTCCCAGTGACCTGAAATTTTGTAAAGGTCAGACTTCGCCATAAGCGGGCTTTTTGTAAGGAGCCAGCCCCTCTTCTGCTCTTCGTCTTCAATCCATCTCTGGAGAAGCTGGACAACTCTTGCCCCCTTTGGCAAAAGAATGGGAAGTCCCTGTCCAATGGAGTCAACTGTTGTAAAGAGTTCAAGCTCTCTGCCTATTTTATTGTGGTCTCTTTGCTTTGCTTCTTCCATTTTAGTCAGATATTCCTCCAGCATATTAGCCTTTGGAAATGCTGTGCCGTATACTCTGCAAAGCTGTGCATTGTTGGAGTCGCCTCTCCAATATGCGCCTGTGCAATTTGTAAGAGCAACAGCCTTAACAGCAGAAACGTCCATAAGGTGAGGACCTGCACAAAGGTCAATAAACTCCTCCTGCTTATAAAAGGAGATTGGCTCGTCCTTGTCTGCGTGCTCCTTGCAAAGCTCCACTTTGTAGGGCTCGTCCATTTCTGTCAGCTTTTCAATTGCCTCCTTTGGAGAAAGCTCAAATCTTTCAATGGCAATTTTGCTCTTGACAATCTTTTTCATTTCCCCGGTGATTTTATCCAAATCATCTTGGGAAAAGGGCTTTTCTACATCAAAATCATAGTAAAAGCCGTTGTCAATGGCAGGGCCGATTGCGCACTTTGCATTTGGGTACAGTCTTTTTACTGCCTGTGCAAGTATATGAGATGCTGTGTGCCAAAATGCCTTTTTGCCGTCAATATCATCAAATGTAAGGAACTCCACCTGACAGTCGTTTTCAAGTGGTGTTCGCAAATCCTTTACCTCATCATTAATTTTGCAGGCACAAACCTGCTTAAAAAATCCACCGCCAAAGCTCTTTACGATTTCGTAAGGTGTAGTGCCCTTTTCAAACTCCTTTGTGTCGTTTCTTAATGTTACTTTAACCATTTTCAATTCTCCTTTCTGAATATAAAAAGTCCCAATATTCCGCAAAAGAATATTGGGACGACAAATACAAATCGTGGTTCCACCCAAGTTCGGCAATAAAATTGCCCTCAATTTAACCTTAACGCAGTTTATACGCCATGCCATTTCCTGCACAGACTCCAAGGTAGTAACTGTAGTCTCCTGTTTACCCTGCTTTTCAGCTATTGGCAAGGCTCTCTGAAAACGGTTTTAAAACAGTCGTGTCCTCTTCTTCGTTCCTGATAATTCTAACACTTAAAAAATATAATGTCAATTATTAATCTGAATAATTTAATTAATTCTTCAGGTAGTTTTTGCTTTAGCTTATATTAATCATCCGAATCTGACATATCCAAATCGTTGTCGCCGGAGGTAATTTCCAAAATCAACTCGTCAATACGGGAAAGAGCCTCTTCATTCTTTGATTGGTTTACGCCAAAGTTATCCTCGTTTAATAACTCTCTATCCTCCGAAATAAAAATAGTATCTCCCTTATCGTCAAGATAGCTTTCGTCAGCTACTATATAAGTATCGTCGGCTAAATCGGATAAATATGTTTTATCCCCTGTATAAGGGCTGTATTTTCCGTAGGAAGAATATGATGAAGTACGTCTGCCGTAGTAGCCGTAGTGACTGTAGCTTCCGCTGTCTGTAGAGCCGTAATCGTTTTTATCAGTAATATAAAAGTTACCCTTTTCTCTTTCTCTGCTTCTTTTTTCCTCGTAATCCTTTATTCTTTCTTCTCTTATCTTTTCTACATATTCGTCCAGTTCTTCACCATTCTCAATAAAGCATACATCATCTTTGTTAAGAGATTTTTTTGACACCTCTCTCATAAGGAGAAATGCATATAATGCAAACAGTGTAAGCTCAACTGCGGAAATAATTTCCAGATAGTAACCGTTTTCATAACCCTTAAAAATCAAATTAAAAATTACAGAAACATCAAATGTAAATACCGATGCAATCAAAGGAATACCATAGAGCATAATACCCTTGACAGGGTTTCTTGCATTGAGAATGCTAAGCATGGAAATTGCAGAAAACATAAACATAGCAAGAAACATATATACAAAAAGCTGTAGTGTATCTGTAAGAACAACAGAAACGGTACTGTTGTGAAGCAGTGCTGTAGCCAGCTTGACAACACACCATAGGGGAACTCCCAGCATTAGTATTGAAACAGATTTCGGCGGTTTTTCGGCACTGATGTGGGCCCAGCACATAAGATACAAGCCAAAGGCGGCAATTGCCGCAAAAACCATATTAGTAATAACAAGGAAGGAAATTTCTCCATAGAGCAATACACCTGGCATATAACAGCCTAAATCTACTACTGCAACAGAGCCTGCAAACAAACATACCGCACCTGCAGATATATTTCTGCCAAAGTTATATACAGGCGATGTTTTTCTGTTTGCCGCATACATAATAAGAAGAATCAGAAATGCAAGGAACACCACGCCAACTGTGGCATACGAAGCAATTACATTCTCCTTATCTTCAAAAATTTCGCCCTTATACTCAACGTATTGCTGATAAACCTTTACCCCTGCCATCAAAAGCATTGTAGGAATAAGGGGTATCCACATTCTTTTTAATTTCATACTTAAACTCTTTTCACACAAAATGTAATTTATGGTTACTACATATGTCTGTAGTGCTTAACCTGTTTTCTCTTTGGCTTTTGCTTGTTGTGCTTTACAATTACAAAAAGGTAAATAACAAAAAGGATAACAACTATAATTGCTGCACCGATAAAATATACTGATGTAAACACATTTTTTAGTATATCAATGATGTAAAGCAATGTGCTGCGTTCCACACTTTCGTCAGCCACAAGCTTAAAGGTGGCAACCTTTTCATCCTTGTAATAAACATCGGCTGTTCCAACATAGTCACCCTCGTTAACAGGCGCCTGAACCGACTGGGGAACATTTGCCTTGATAACAATCTCACTGTCCGAAATATCTATGGGGACAAGTGCGTTGAAGTCCTCCTCCGGACAAAGCTGAATTGAATTTTTATCCCAGCAAAGGTTAACCTTTTCTTCGCAAACGGGCGTTTCTCTTGAAACAATTCCCTTAAGCTCAATGTTGTTGAATGCCCAGCGGAAAAGCTCCGCCGCATCTTCCATATTGTAATACTCGTCAATCCCCTGTTCTTCGTTGTAGGGTGACTTCATCAGAACTGCAAGGTAACTGTATCCGTCTGCCACCGCAGAGGTAACAAGACATCTGCCTGCTTCATCTGTTGTACCGGTTTTGATCCCCTTTGCATACTGATAATAGTATTCGCTGTATGGGTCAAGAATATGGTTTGTAGAAGCATAGTATGTACCGTTAAGCTCGTAGTTACGGGCATTTGTTATTTCTGCAAAGCCCGGCAAGGTAAGAGCATAACTTGTAATTTTGTAAATATCTCTGGCTGTTGTATAGTGATTTACATGGTGAAGCCCGTGGGGATTTACAAAGTGAGTATTTTCACAGCCAAGGGCCTTCGCCTTGTCGTTCATCATTTTTACAAAGCCCTCTACACTGTCCTTTCCGCCAACATAGTCTGCAAGCACCAAAGCCGCATCGTTACCTGAAGAAATCATCAGGCAATTAAGAAGCTCATCAACTGTCAGACTCCTGCCAACATTGTCAAGCACTCCCGAAAAAGAGCTGCCTGTTCCGTTCAGCATATCAATAATATTTTGCTTCACCTTTATCTTCTCCGAAAAATCCTCTACATTTTCCGCTACAATAATATAGGTCATAATTTTTGTAAGAGAAGCGGGATAACGCTTAACATCAGCAGCCTTGCTGTAGACTGTAATTCCCGTGTCCATATTTACAAGAAGAACAGTTTCCGATTTTGTTTCTGTATCACAGCCAAAATCTACATTATCAAAGAAAACAGCAGATGTGCCGTCATCTGTATTTTCTGCTGAAGCAGCATTAACACCTAACGTAACACAGGCAGAAACTGTAAAAATTATCAAAATTATAGAAATTATTGAAAAAATTCTTTTTTTCATAGAAAAATTACCTCATATATGTTAATATATTGTATGTAGCCTGTTACACACAACACTCTATAATATCACACAGTAACAAGTATACTACAAAGTGGAATAAGTTGCAATTGAAAAACTATAAAAATTTATAAATAGGTGGTTATTTTTTTGATATATATTACCGGAGACAAGCACGGAGACATTTCATATTTTCAGAGTAAAAAAATGAAGCAGGTAAAAAAAGGGGATTATGTGATTATTACAGGGGATTTTGGATTTTTCTGGAATAATTCTTTCAGAGAAAAAGAAAATCTGGAATTTCTGAAAAAACAACCATACAATATTCTTTTTATTGACGGCACCCACGAAAATTTTGATGAACTTGAAAAATACCCCGTTGTTCCCTACTTTGGCGCCAAAGCAAGAAAAATTGCAGATAACATCTATCACCTTATGCGGGGACAGGTATACATAATAGAAAAAAAGGGAATATTCACCTTTGGCGGAGGAATCAGCAGGGATTTACAAAAGCTGCTGGATATTAATATGTGGTTTCAAAGGGAGCTGCCTTCAAAGGAAGAATTTCAGGAGGGGGCTGCCCAGCTTAATGCCTACGGCAGCAAAATTGACTATATAATCACCCATGAGCCTCCAACCCAGATTAAGGGTACAATTGACCCCGAACTTACCCCAAATCCTGTTAATATTTATCTCGACCAAATTTCCAGAGAGGTGAATTTTGACAAATGGTTCTTTGGCTCAATGCACCTTGACGAAGAAGTAAAGCCGGGTTTTTACGGTGTATTTAACGAGCTTCTGCCTGTTAATAAAACCGAAAAGCCAAG
>JAFLUK010000039.1 GCA_022508865.1 Oscillospiraceae bacterium
AGGCTTTGCTGTAACAGGCTTATCCGGGAATATTTTAATCCAAACCTTACCAAAACGCTTACAGTAACGAGTCATAGCTACACGAGCTGCTTCAATCTGGTTTGATGTAATCCATGTTGGCTCAAGTGCCTGAAGGCCGTATTCACCGTAAGTAATCTTATTACCACGGTAAGCCTTACCTGTAAGACGACCTCTGTGTACTCTTCTGTACTTAACTCTCTTAGGTAATAACATTACTTCTTGCCTCCTTCTTTACGAGCCGGACGCTCAGGACGCTTCTGAACATTGCCGATAACCTCGCCGTTGTAAATCCAAACCTTAACACCGATAATACCGTATGTTGTGTTTGCCTCTGCAAAGCCATAGTCAATGTCTGCTCTGAGTGTCTGAAGCGGAATAGTACCTTCATGGTACTGTTCACTTCTGGCAATTTCTGCGCCGCCAAGTCTACCGGAACACATTGTTTTGATACCCTTTGCGCCGAACTTCATTGATCTGCCGATTGCCTGCTTCATAGCACGACGGAATGAAATTCTCTTTTCAAGCTGAAGTGCGATGTTCTCTGCAACAAGCTGTGCATCCAGGTCAGGGTGCTTAACTTCAACAATGTTGATGTTCACAGGCTTGTTAACGAACTTTTCACACTGAACTCTTAACTTTTCAATTTCGCTGCCGCCCTTACCGATAATCATACCGGGCTTTGCACAGTGAATGTGAAGTCTTACCTTCTTGCCGTCTCTCTCAATTTCAATTTTGGAGATACCGGCAGAGAAGAGCTGTTTCTTCAATACCTTACGAAGGTTGTAGTCTTCTACAAGAGTATCGCCGAAATCTTTTTTGCTGGCAAACCATCTGGAATCCCAGTCTTTAATAACGCCTACACGAAGACCGTGTGGATTAACTTTCTGTCCCATTACTACAAACCTCCTTTATTCTTTCTCTTTGAGCACCAGAGTGATGTGTGATGTCTTCTTATCAATTCTGAATGCTCTGCCCTGGGCTCTTGGTCTGATTCTCTTAAGAATAGGGCCCTGGGAAACTGAACATTCTGCAATGTAAAGTGCAGATGTATCCATATTGTGGTTATTCTCAGCATTTGCAACTGCTGACTTGAGCAACTTAAGAAGTGGCTCGCAAGCGGCCTTTGGGGTATGCTCGAGAATAGCCTTTGCAATTTTAGTGTCCTTACCACGGATAAGGTTAAGTACAACCGAAACCTTACGAGGTGAAATGCGGACATATTTTGCATATGCTTTTGCTTCCATCTTGCTTACTCCTTCCGCTTATCTAGATGTCTTACTTCCGGCATGACCTCTGAATGTTCTTGTTGGTGCAAACTCACCAAGCTTGTGACCAACCATATCTTCAGTTACATATACCGGTACATGCTTACGTCCGTCATGGACAGCAAATGTATGACCTACAAATTCAGGGAAAATTGTTGAGCTTCTTGACCAAGTCTTAAGAATTCTCTTTTCTCCCTTTTCGTTCATATCAATGACTCTTTCGAGCAGCTTAGGCTGGACAAAAGGGCCTTTTTTAGTACTTCTACTCATATTAAATTAGCTCCTTCCGTCTTACTTACCGTTTCTTCTTCTTACAATTAACTTGTCAGAAGCCTTATGGCTCTTACGAGTCTTATAACCAAGTGCAGGCTTACCCCAAGGTGTGCAAGGACCCGGACGTCCAACAGGGGATTTACCTTCACCACCACCGTGTGGGTGGTCGTTCGGGTTCATTACAGAACCTCTTACAGTTGGTCTCCAACCCATATTTCTCTTTCTACCAGCCTTACCGATTTTAACGTTCTCGTGGTCAGCGTTGCCAACAACACCAACTGTAGCCATACAGCTGTCAGGAACGTTTCTCAGCTCGCCTGAAGGAAGTCTGAGCAGTGCCATACCATTTTCTTTAGCCATGAGCTGTGCCATATTACCTGCTGAACGAGCAAGCTGAGCACCTCTGCCCGGATAAAGCTCAATATTGTGGATGAATGTACCAGTTGGGATTGCATTAAGCGGTAAAGCGTTACCCGGCTTAATATCAGCGTTAGGACCTGCAACAACTGTGTCGCCTACCTTTAATCCCTGTGGTGCAATGATATATGCCTTTTCGCCGTCTTCATACTGAATTAAAGCGATAAATGCTGAACGGTTAGGATCGTATTCAAGTGTCTTAACTGTTGCTGGCATATCAAATTTCTGTCTTTTAAAATCAATTACTCTGTACTTTCTACGGTTACCGCCGCCTCTGTGACGAACAGTAATTCTACCATAAGAGTTACGACCTGCATTTTTCTTAAGAGGTGCAAGTAAGCTCTTTTCAGGTGCTACCTTTGAAAGAGATGAGTAATCAGTAACCGACATATTACGACGAGCGTTTGTGGTCGGCTTATATACCTTAATGGCCATGTGATTTCACTCTCCTCATGATGGCTTTGCGGGGTTTATGGTGTACCCCATACATTCTGCCTATATATATTAGTATAAAAATCTGTACTAGTTAGGCTTACATCATGCCTTCAAAAAATTCAATGCTCTTGCTGTCTTCTGTAAGTGTAACAATAGCTTTTTTCCAAGACTTTGTGTAACCCTGTGTTCTGCCCTGTCTCTTAAGACGGCCGCGAACACTTACTGTGTTAACCTTTGCTACCTTTACTTTGAAAGCTTCCTCAACAGCGTTTGCAACGTCAATCTTTGTAGCTGTTTTGGCAACCTCAAAGGTGTACTTTTTGTCTGCAATACCCATCATTGACTTTTCTGTAATGATTGGACGAATAATAATGTCATGAGCAATCATGCGTACACCTCCTCAATCTTTGCAACTGCACCCTCTGTAACAACCAGCTTGTCTGCATTGAGAATGTCATAAACATTAAGCTCATTGTACTGACAAGTCTTTACACCGGGGATGTTGTTTGCTGATTTGATAACCTTGCTGTCAACTTCAGGAAGAACAATAAGTGTCTTCTTTTCTGAGCCGATAGCCTTGAGCATTTCAACCATAGTCTTTGTTTTGTAGTCTTCACAAGTAATCTTGTCAACTACGATAAGTTCATCTGCTGAACACTTTGAAGATAATGCTGACTTCATAGCAAGTCTCTTTACCTTCTTATTTACACTGAAGCCGTAGTCTCTTGGCTTTGGAGCAAATACGATACCGCCGTGTGTCCACTGTGGAGCTCTTGTTGAACCCTGTCTTGCACGACCTGTACCCTTCTGTCTCCAAGGCTTTCTGCCGCCGCCGGATACCTCTGCACGAGTTAATGCGCTCTGTGTACCCTGACGCTGGTTTGCAAGATAGAGAACTACCATCTGGTGCATTACTGCTTCATTTGGCTCGACTGCGAAGATTTCGTCCTTAAGGTCGATTGTCTTTGCAACTGAACCCTTCATATCAACAACGTTAATACTTGGCATTTGTAGTCCCCCTTTCTTAAGCCTTTACAGAATCTTTGATTACAACGATGCTGTTATTTGGACCGGGAATTGCACCCTTGATAGCAACGAGGTTGTTTTCTGCATCAACTTTAACAATTTCAAGGTTTTGAACAGTAACCTTTTCTGCGCCCAAGTGACCTGCCATTTTCTTACCCTTAAATACACGGCTTGGGGAAGAACAGCAACCCATGGAACCACCGTCACGGACACAAGGACCTGAACCGTGAGTTTCTTTAAGTCTCTGGAAGTTCCAACGCTTGATTACACCTGCAAAGCCTTTACCTTTGCTCTTGCCTGTAACATCAACTTTGTTACCGGCTTCAAATACGTCTGCTTTGATAATGTCGCCTACGTTATAAGCGTCTGTGTCTTCAAATCTGAATTCCTTAAGAACTCTCTTTGGAGCAACATCAGCCTTGTCAAAGTGACCCTTCATAGGCTTGTTTACCTTGTGTGGCTTCATATCGCCGTAGCCCATCTGGACTGCTGCGTAGCCATCGTTTTCAACTGTCTTTTTCATTGAAACAACGCATGGACCTGCTTCAACAACAGTTACGGGAACAAAACGTCCCTTTTCGTCGAAAATCTGAGTCATACCGACTTTCTTTCCGATTAATGCCTTTTGCATTACTTTTTCCTCCTTTTAGGTTATTGGTCGGTTTCCCGACATTTACCCTGTCTACTGGTAGGTTGAAAATGAAAATTATAACTTAATTTCAATCTCAACGCCGGCAGGGAGCTCAAGACTCATAAGAGCCTCAACCGTCTTGTTAGATGGTCTTAAAATATCGATAAGTCTCTTGTGAGTTCTCATCTCAAACTGCTCACGACTGTCCTTGTACTTGTGAACAGCCCTAAGAATTGTAACAACCTGCTTCTGGGTTGGAAGCGGAACAGGACCGGAAACCCTTGCACCCGTTCTCTTTGCTGTTGCTACGATTCTCTCAGCTGACTGATCAACCAGCTGATGATCATAACCCTTGAGTCTTATACGAATTTTTTCCTTGACTGCCATAATGAACGCCTCCTTAAAATGTATTGAGTTGGCGGGCGTGCCTTAAACCTGATAACGCAGTCGGGTGTTTCGCACCCCTGCATTAAAAAAACCGAATGAATTTTATTCAATCGGGCAGTTTAAAGCGCATTATAAGCATAGTAAACCCATTTTAGAGCTTTTTGCTTAAAAATCTTAACTTAATCGCCCGGTTTAAAATCGGACATACTCCACGGAAAAACCGGCCTGTTTCAGCCGCAACCTCCCGCTTCTTCGCATATCTATCGCAGTCACGCAGGATTAATTATACTCTATAATGCAAGTTATTACAAGGATTTTACCAAAATTTATTATATAGAATATAACAGAATTTTTGAGATAAATTTTGTTAAATATGCACAAACAAAAAATTTTAAAATCCTTTTTGTCTTTTTTATCAATATGTAATTATTGCCGCGGTTACAACAGAGCCAATAAGGAGCAATGCACAAATCAGTGCAACAATTCTTACAATCATCATCTTTCTTTTTCTCTTCTGATTATAGTTCATTTTATCATCTCCAAAAAATTGTAAAAAGATTATAACATACTTGAATTATTTTTTAAAGAGTTATATTATATAGATAACAGTAATATATAAGTAGATATATTTTACAGAGAGGTGCAACTATGCTGCATATTTACTATGGAAAGGGAAAAGGCAAAACAACTGCCTCTATCGGTCTCGCTGTACGTGCCGCAGGCAGGAACAAAAAGGTGCTGTTTGCTCAATTTCTGAAAAATGAAGATACAGGAGAAAGACCTGTTCTTGCCCAAATCTCGGGAATAGAGCTTGTGAAATGCCCAAAGGAGCTGAAATTTGTCTGTAATATGAACGAGGAAGAAAAAAACCTTTGCAGAAAATACTGCTCCGGCATTTTTGACCTTTGTGTCCGTCAGGTTCTTGTAGGGCACTATGATATGGTTGTATTTGATGAGATATTTTGTGCAATAGAAAATAAAATGTTAGTTGAAAACGAACTGTTTGATTTTCTTGCGAATGCACCAAAAAATATTGAAATTGTTCTGACCGGTCACAACCCAAGCGAAAAGATTCTTACCCTTGCCGATTATGCAACAGAAATGAAAAAGATTTCCCACCCCTATGACAAGGGCATTGATGCAAGAAAAGGTATTGAGTATTAATAAAAGTCGGCTTTAAGTCAACTTTATTTATGTCTGTATTTATCCTTTGAGGTAGGACGATTTTTTACACAGTCTAAAACCCCACTCGTAATGAGTGGGGTTTTATCAATTCTTATAGAATTATTAGCAACCGCATCCGCAATTGTTATTGCAGCCACAGTCATTGTTGTTACCACAACCGCCGCCACAGCAACAAAGAATGATGATAACGAGAAGAATAATCCAACAGCAGTTTCCGCCGCCAAAGCAATTAAACATAAGCGTTTTCCCCCTTTCTGTTTACATTACATAGTATTAGAAAGGATAGAAAGTGTGCAAAATCGTAATAAAATTTTTATAATTTTATTTTGTCACCATTCTTGACTTTAAAGGCCTGCCAGCCTGTTGATGTGTTCCACATAGGAGTTTTTTTCTTTATTAAGGCTTTTAACCTCATTAATCTGCTCCTTAATAGCAGCAGGCTTACGGAAAATTGTGCTAAAGCCCTTGTGTATATAGCAAAAAGTAAGTAACCATCCATGCTTTTTAAGCACCGGGTAACGAATTGTCATTCCGCTTCTGCCAATAAACCATGCATTTTTAAAATACTTGATTTTATTAAAAAGGTAGTTATTGTGATTTGTTCCTGCCCCGCTGAATTCCGACATCGCAAAGAAAGTTTTCTCTCCGTGTGCACCGCTTATATATACAAATCGGGCAAGCTTCCTCAATCTGTCAGTCTGTTCACCATTGTCAAACAACATTTTATAAATCTCTCTTACAGAGTTATCAAACTCAAACAACCCGATTTTTTTGAGCTGTTCCTTAAGATATTTTCTTTCAAATGTCATTTTCTTCTCAATTACGTACATATCAAGAAAATACCTTACTCCTACCCCGCCCTTAATAAAGTGCTTGTACAGGTGGTAAAGAACATATATGTAAAAATCCTCATCTGTCATTTTGTAGCGGTAATCACTGCCGTCACATTTTATCGCTTTATCAAAAGCAGCGCAAAAATACTTGTAGTGGTTTGATTTTGTGGGTGCAAGGGCAGAATGAATTTCAACTGCAATACTTTTGTTGTGATACTCAATATGATAGTCATTGTTGTCAGTATGCTCAAGCTTACCCTGAAAGCCCATATTTTCCAATACTTTTTGAGCTTTCTCAAAATCCTTATCCTTGATAAGAATATCAATATCGTTACTGCTCCTGTAATTCACAACAGGATACAGGTGCTTAATTAAAATACCCTTTATGGGCAAATATGAAATATGCTCCCTTTCAAAGGCCCTAAAAATCTTTTGTGCAAACAACTCCTGTTTAGCCTCACGCACAGACAGTTTGTAATAATAGTCTGCAAATTTGGTCATAACATCCTTGGGAACATCAAAGTCTTTAATCGTAAGATACACCATATTACAAACCTTGTGGTGTTTACAAAAAAAGAAAAAGTCTTCCCAGTCTATATCAAATTTTGGCGGTTGAGGTTTTTCATTACAAACAAGTGCCTTTAAAAGACTTGCAAGATAATCCCCGTTTTGTAAATAAAAATCCATAGTAATCCCTTGGAGCCATTATAATATCAGACTATCAGTTTTGCTTCCTTTGCAATCTTAAGAAATTTATCCAAATCATTTTTGATTACCTGTTCAGGCGCATCATATCGGTCAACAATTCTTTGAAGAAGCTCTTCGTATTCAATCTCCTGTTGAAGCTGTTCCCAGATAAAAAGTCCGCTTTTATTAAGGGTGATAAGACCGTTAAACTCATCCTCCACATCATCTATAGCTACAACGATGTGGCAGTCTCCCATTGGTCTTGTCATATACCCGTCTTTGGCTTTCATTTTATTCACCCTTTTTGGTTCTTTTTATTTTCTTATTAATCTTCCTCATATTGGCAATATTTGCAGCAAGTATTGCCCCCATAACAATTACCATCAGCAGTGGCATAAGTATAATAAGACCCATTTTGTGAATCAAACAATATACCAGCTCAAATATAGATGCTCCAAAAGCTACAGAGGATAAAACTATACCTATTACAGATAACACTTTATTTTTACGCATTTGTATTTCACTCTATTTTCTAAAGATATTTTACGAACAAATGATAACACAATTGTTACAATTTTGCAATATATTTTTGTTGCAAAAAGGACTACCCTGAAAAATCAAGGTAGTCCCTGTATAAAGGTCAGTATTTATTTTGGAGGCAATCAATAATGGTAATTGTGTCGGTGTAGCTTCTTTTTGTTTTAAATGATTTTCAGCTTTGCTTTGGTTTAATACTAATTTTATTTTAAGTTTGAAAGTTACAGAATGTTTAAGTGTTAAAATCAGTTTAATTTTTCAGAGGTTTTACCCTCTGGTATATTATATTCAAAAAAAGCATTTATGACACTGAAATAACCGGCATTAATATTTTTCTGCAACCTCGCCAAGTCGTTTGTAAATTGAATTTTCAGGCACATAGCCCCTTACAAAGGACAAGGGATAAACATTGCTGTTTTTGCCGATTACTGTACCCGGATTCAAAACAGAATTACAACCCACTTCAACATTATCTCCAAGCATTGCGCCAAACTTCTTTACACCTGTTTCCACCTTTTGACCATCAATCATAACGGTAACAAGGCTTTTGTCGCTTTTCAGATTAGAGGTAATTGCGCCGGCCCCTGTGTGGGACATATATCCAAGGATACTGTCTCCGATATAGTTGTAGTGAGGTGTCTGCACCTTATTAAAGAGAATTGAATTTTTCAGTTCCGTAGAGTTTCCCACGGTTGCACCCTTGCCCACAATGGCATTACCTCTGATAAACGCACATTGACGAATTTCCGCATTTTCGTCAATAATGAGAGGCCCTGTAAGGCTTGCAGAGTCGGCAACTTTTGCAGACTTTGCCACCCATATGTTCTCTCCTCTTTTTTCATAAATTTCAGGGTCAAGGGTATTGCCCAGCTTTATGATAAAGTCACCAATGAGAGGAAGCGCCTCCCAAGGATATGTAAGACCCTGCAAAAGCTCTTTGGCAATGGTCTCCTCAAGGTTGTAGAGTTTTTTAATAGTAAGTTTTTCCATAATTATACCTATCTTTTCTTTTTATTTCACTGCACAAAATTATGCAATTATGTTTTTTGAAGCAAGGACTTAATGCCGACTTTTTTTGTAAAATAGCAAACAACAATTGCTACAAGTATACCAAAAATTATTCCCGCAATAACATCAGAGGGAAAATGAACAAACAAATACAGACGGGAAAATGATATAATTCCTGCAAGAATAAAGGCAGGCACGCTCCATACCTTTCTCTTTATTGTAAGGAAAATCGCCGTGGCCGCTGCAAATGAGCTTGCAGAATGGTTTGAAGGGAAACTGTATGAGTCCGGTCTTGTAATAATCATATCAAAATCCGGTACCTGATAGCATGGTCTTACTCTGCAAACTATGTTTTTTATAATACCTTCTGCCAAAATAGTATCAACCGCCATTGCAATAAGAACGGCAAATCCGCAGTATCTTGTCTTTTTAAAGCAAATCAATACTACAGAAAGGACAATCCAAACCATACCGTTTTCTTCAATAAAGCTGAAGAACCACATAAGCACATCCATAGCCCTGCACTTAAAAATATCCTGTATCCAATATAAAATACTAAAGTCAATTTGTGTAATATAGTCTATCATAGTTTAAGTATAACACACCTTCGCCTATATTTACAATATATGTAAATCTATTCTTCAAATAAATCGGGATTCATTCTTGAATAATGGAAAATATACTGCTGTGCAATTCCTGCATATTCCCCAAAGTCATCAGGAGTCATATCAGGAAACAGCTTTTCCATTGCTCTTTTCATCCATACATCAAGGGGAAATGCCTCTATTCTGTGTAATCCGAAAAGCAAAGTGCAGTCTGCCACCTTGTTGCCTACGCCCTTAATTTTGCAGAGTTCTGCTCTGGCTTCATTATATGGCGAGTTACGACAGAAATCAAGATTAACTTCACCACATGCAACCTTTCTTGCACCGTCAATTATATACTTATTTCTGAATCCTGCCCTCAGCGGCGCAAGGTCCTCGGGTTCAAGAACAGACAGCCTTTCCGCTGTGGGAAAGGTGTAAAAATCGGTACCCTCTATTTTATCACCAAAAGCAGTGCAAAGTCTGTGGACAATTCCCTTTATCCTCTTAATATTATTGTTCTGACTTATAATAAAAGTACAAAGTGCCTCCCAAGGCTCTTGTTGCAAAATTCTGATACCCGGTGCAAATCCGGAAGCCTCTTCAAGCACAGGGTGAATTTTTCCTATACTTTCCTTTATTCCAAGGTAATCAAGCTCCAAATCAAAGTAATTTTTCCAAATACTTAAAAAATCCTCTTCAGTTGTACCCTCAATTGTAAAAATGTCATTATCAATAGACACCCTTACCATTTTTCCGTAGGCAACACCGCAAAAGGATTTGTCCTGATTTTCTGTCCAACGAAAAGACTGACCGCAGTCCAGAGTTTCTGCCAAATCAAAGGAATTGATATTATGCACCAAGATAGAATTATCCTTTACCTCATACAGAATATTATTTACAGATTTTTTATTTTTCATAATAAATCACCACAAATATTATAGCATAAAACAAAACAATATGATATACTAAAATTAAAGTAAAATGCGGGAAGTTACATTAATCGGCAATTCCCCAACATAAGGAAGATGAAAATGAAAGAAGATATACGTACCATACCTGTTAACGATATTTTTTCAGAACAAAAAGGCTGTCCATTTTGCACAATGGAAAAGATGCTGGAAAAAAACCAAATTGCCTACATTGTGGGCGATGCTATGATGGAACCAAACACAAGGATAGAAACAAACAAAAAAGGCTTTTGCCACAAACATTTTTCTATGATGCAACAGGAAGGTAAAAAGCTTCCCAATGCGCTTATACTGGAAAGTCATTTGCAGGAGATTATAGACAGTATTCCAAAGGGTAAAAAGCCTGATAAAAAATTTCTTGCAAAAATCAGGGAGCTTACAAACAGTTGCTACATATGCGACAGAATAGACAGCAATATGAAGCACCTTATTGACATTATTTTTACAGAATGGAAAAAGGGCAACGATTTCCAAACTCTTTACAAGAATCAATCCTATATCTGCCTTGAACACTATGGTAAGGTTATGGAACAGGCAATAGGTAATTTAAAAGGCAGTGCACTAACAGAATTTTCAGAAATTACAACAAATCTCTTTAAAGATTATCTCATGGATTTAAAAGATGACACAACCTATTTTTGCAGTATGTTCGACTATAGAAATCAAGGCAAGGACTGGGGCAAAAGCATTGATGTGATTGAAAGAGATATTGAATTTCTCACAAAGGAAAGGCCCTAAACAAAAGCTATGAAAAGAAAACAAAACTCTAAAAAGCAAAGGAAATTCAACAAAGAATTTTCTGTAATCATCTTGGGATTATTGCTGACAGTTTCCATAGTTCTATTCAATATTGCTTTTGATTTTGTGCCAAAAACCATGAGGTCATCAGAAATCCCAAAGGGAGACATTGAAGCTGCTGCCTCATACAAAAATAGAATTATAAACCTGAACACAGCAGA
>JAFLUK010000004.1 GCA_022508865.1 Oscillospiraceae bacterium
CTGCACCATCGTAAATCTCGTGTCTGCAGCCAAGGGCTTCAAAGCCCTTCAGGTGCTGGTCAATAGGTCTTACACCAAAATTACAACCACCGGGGAGAAGCACCTTTGCCTTGCCGAATCTGCCAAGCAGTGCACCCAGAAGATAGTAGGAAGCTCTCATACCTCTTACAAGGTCTGTTGTCGCTTCGTGTGTTCTGATGTATCTTGGGTCAATGTCAAGTGTTGACTTATTAACCCTTTTAACCTGTGCCCCCATCTCCTTTAGAATTGTTCCGATAAGGGCAACGTCGCTTATGTTTGGTATATTTTCAATACGGCAAGGCTCATCACAGAGAATAACAGCAGGTATAATTGCAACTGCTGCATTTTTTGCACCGCTGATAGTTACTTCTCCGTTAAGTTGTTTGCCGCCATTAACTACAAATTTGTTCAATTCTGCACACTCCAATATAATCCTGTTTATGGTATATGCTTTTTATTTCAAATTATTAGAGGAAGATAACAAGTTTTTAATCTTATTTCCTTATAAAGCATTAAAATGGTTAAAATCCCCTATTGGCTATTTAATATCATACCCCTATTTTTCTTTTAAGTCAATGTATATTTATTATTGTAACTCTTTTTGTAAAAGTTGTATGCAAATTGAAATTTTCTTGTAATTATTTTTAAAGATTTTGACAGTGCGGGTCGTGAATTGTAATTATTCTGTAAATTATTCTTTTAAAGAATAAACCAAAGTGTGCTTTATATTCAGCCAAAAGAACTCCCTGCTGTTTTGAATTGATATTTACCAACAAATTATATTTCCCAATACTTTCTGTCAAGACTTCTGTATTGCAGGGCTTCTGCAACGTGATCGGCTGTGATTATTTCACAATTCTCCAAGTCTGCAATAGTTCTGCACACCTTTAAAATTCTGTCATAAGCCCTTGCAGAAAAGCCCATACTATCAAAAGCCTGTCTTAAAAGATTTTCTGCTTCCTCATTGGTTTTGCAAAATTCCTTTACCATTTTTGAAGTAAGGTTTGCATTGCAATTCACACCTGTGTCTTTATACCGTATATTCTGCAATTTTCTTGCAGAATTCACTCTTTTTCTGATTTCCTCGGAAGATTCACCCTTTACCCTGCTGCTAAGCTCGCTGTACTCAACAGGAGGCACCTCTACGTGAATATCTATCCTGTCCAAAAGAGGACCCGACACTCTGTTAAGATAATTATAAATTTTCTTATCGGTACACCTGCACACCTTTGTGGGATGATTAAAATAACCGCAGGGGCAGGGGTTCATTGCCGCCACAAGCAATATGTTGCAGGGGTAAGTTACGGAGCCGTTCACCCTTGATATGGTTACACTTCTGTCCTCAATTGGCTGACGCAAACTTTCCAACGTTTTTCTGGAGAATTCAGGAAGCTCATCAAGAAATAACACTCCATTGTTAGCCAGTGTAATTTCTCCGGGCTTTGGAATTGTACCACCACCTGACATTGCAGAGAAAGACACAGTATGATGGGGACTTCTGAAGGGTCTTTCACTTACAAGAGAAGTTCCTTTAGGTATAATGCCTGCTATTGACATAATCTTTGAGGTTTCTATTTTTTCCTGAAATGTCATTTCGGGAAGAATGCCGGGAATTCTTTTGGCAAGCATACTTTTGCCGCTTCCGGGAGGTCCGATTAACAGCACGTTATGTCCACCTGCTGCTGCAATTTCCAATGCTCTTTTTGCCTCAAGCTGTCCGCACACATCAGCAAAATCAGGAAAGTCATTTTCTACAGATTCATCTTCTTGAAATAAAACAGGCTCAATTTTCTCAATACCCTTAAGATGTCTCAAAAGCTGTGCGACATTTTTAACAGGATAAACATTAACACCCTGAACAACCGCACCCTCTGTTGCATTTTCAGCTGGTACATACAGGTGCTTTATTCCCTCGTCTTTTGCTTTTATAGTCATAGGGAGCACACCGTTTACCCGTCTTATCTCGCCGCCCAGAGATAACTCTCCGATAAAGGCACTGTCATCAAGAGAAACAGACAGCTGACGTGTAGACATCAGTATGGAAATCAGAATCGGCAAGTCGTATAGGGGACCTTCCTTTTTTATATCGGCAGGCGCAAGATTTACTGTTATTCGTTGGTCTGTAAATGAAAAACCGCAGTTTAGCATTGCACTTCTTACCCTTTCTCTGCTTTCCTTAACTGCAGTATCAGGCAATCCAACAATATCAAATGCAGGAAAACCTGGAGAAATATCCGCTTCTATTGTAACCGAAAAACTGTCTATGCCAAACAGGCCAAAGCTTTTGCAACTTACAACCATTTAAAACACCTCCTGATAAAATAGGCAAAAAACTGAATAATTTTGTTTCGTCAGTAATTTCTTTTATAAGTGCGATATCTCTGATATGTATAGTATTTTAACACAAATATTTTACAAATAGAAGTATATTACTTGCCATTTTTTGTGGATTTTGGAGTTTTTTAAAATTTTATTGTTGCATTTGCATAATATTTTTTAATTAGTGTAATATTTTTTACAGAATTTTCATTGAAATAGTTGACTTTGTATAATATTTAATGTAGAATGTAGTAAACTGGGATGATAATTGGAGGACAGGAATGAAGTCTCTATCAGATGAAAAAAGACTGATTCTTCTGGCAAGGGAGGGTGATAATCTTTCCTTTGAAAAACTTTCCTTTCATTATCTTGGTCTTATAAATAAACTTAGCAGTCAATACAGTGCTGAGGGTTACGAAAAGCTGGATTTTATGCAGGAGGGTCTGCTGGGGCTGTTGTTTGCTGTCAAAAGCTATGACGAAAGCTATGACATCAGCTTCAAAAATTACGCTTCTATCTGCATAAAAAACCGTTTTCTCTCAATAGTAAAAAAATCTGCAATGGAGAAAAATCCTTCTTTGGAAAATGCACTTCCCCTTGATATGATTGAAATTACCGACGAGAGTCTTAACCCTGAAAGCCATATGCTCAACAGAGAAAGGCTTGCATCATTATTCCAACAGGCAAAAGAAAATTTATCCAAGAGGGAGTACTCCGTCTTTATGCTATACATAAAGGGCTACTCCTACAAAGAAATTTCGGAAAAATTGGATATAAGCGAAAAGTCTGTGGATAATTCTCTGTCACGAGCAAGAAAAAAGCTGCTAAAGTAATTTACTTCCGTTTTAATTCAGGAGTATAAGCGGAACATTTTATTTAGAGAGGAGAGTACATCCATGTACGAAGACAAAACTCTCGTGTGCAAAGAATGTGGTAACGAATTTGTTTTTACAGCAGGCGAACAGGAATTCTATGCTGAAAAAGGATTTGTAAATGAACCACAGCGCTGCAAACCTTGTCGTGTAGCCAGAAAACAGGCATCAAATGCGGCAAGAGAGTTTCACACCACTGTCTGTGCAGAATGTGGCGGGGAAGCAAAAATTCCATTTAAACCAATGGACGGCAAGGACTATTATTGTAGTGAATGCTTTGCCCAGAGAACAAACGAAGGATTAGCTTAACGTAAAATTTCCGCACTATACCCTAAATATTTTTATTGAGCTATGAGCGTCCCGATATTGGGGCGCTTTTCCTTTGCATTTTTTTAATTTATATGGTATACTATCATTGTACAAATGGCGAAAAATATATTTTTTTGACATTTGAATTTTTAAAAATATTTAATTATTACTTTGGAGGTAATTATTATGACTATCAATAAGAAAAGCGTAATCGGCGACGTGCTGGACGCATATCCACACACAGCAGAATTCTTTATGGAAATCGGTATGCATTGCCTTGGTTGTCCTCATTCCAGAGGAGAAAGCATTGAAGAAGCTTGTATGGTACACGGCACAGATGCAGACGAGCTTATTGCAAAAATCAACGCTTCTATTGAAGAATGAGCCTGACACCAAGACTCTTTGTTGTTGCCTCAATGGTGGACAAGGGTGCTGTAGTTGCAGACATTGGCACTGACCACGCATATCTTCCGGTTTATCTTATACAAAATGGAATTTGCAAAAAAGCCTTTGCCTGCGACATCAAGTCCTCTCCCCTGGAAAAGGGCAGACAGAACATTATTTTTAATCACCTTGAGGACAAAATAGAAACAAGACTTTCCGACGGGCTTGCAGGAATAGACAGTAACGAAGCTGACACCTTTACCATTGCAGGAATGGGTGCAGATGTAATAATTCACATACTGTCATCCTGTCCTTACATAAGAAACAAAAAATACACCATTATCATTCAGCCAATGAGCAAATATTATATTCTTACAAAATGGCTGTTTGAAAATGGCTTTTCTATTGAAAAACAGCAATGTGTCACAGAGGGACAAAGGCACTACACCGTAATAAAAATACGATATTCGGGTGAAGATATTATCTTTTCTCCTACAGATATCTACACAGGCAAAATGGATCTGCAGGACAAGGAATGCAGAACCTTTCTTGAAATGGAAATAGCAAAGGCAGAGAAACGTGCCTTGGGGGACAATACTCTTATTCCCGTAATTGACAATCTGAAAAAAATTTTGCAACAATATAAGACAGGGTGAGAAAATGACAGTACAAGATATTCTCAATTTTACAGAAACCTTTGCACCTTTGAACACCGCAGCAGATTTTGATAACTGCGGTATTCTTGTAGGTGACGAAAACGCTGTTGTAACAAAGGCGGTGGTAGCCCTTGACATTACCACCGATGTAGTTAAAAACGCCAAAGAAATAGGTGCACAGTTAATAATAAGTCACCACCCTGTGATATTTTCCCCACTAAAAAAAGTTCTAAACGGCACTGCTGTTTATGAACTGGTAAAGAACGACATTACTGCACTTTGCCTGCATACAAATTTGGATTTATCCCATATTTTCGGCGTAAATACAGAGCTTGCAAAATCTCTCGGTATTAAAAACGGCAGCTTTGCAGAAAATACATACGGTTATATCGGCAATCTTAAAGAGGAAATGACATCAAAGGAATTTGCTCAAATTGTTAAGGATAGCCTTGGTTGCAAGGGTATTAAATACACTGACAAAAACAGTGTAAAAAAGGTTTGTGTTTCCTCCGGTGCAGGAGCAGAGGAGCTTTTCACTGCAATAGAAAATGGCTGTGATTTGTTCCTTACAGGGGAAATGAAGCATCACCTTTATATCGAAGCAATAGAAAAGGGAATTGGAATTGTTGAGGTAGGACACTTTAAAAGCGAAGATGTTGTTATAAATCCTCTCATAGATAAACTGAAGGAAAAATTTCCTAATATTGAATTTATAAAAACCACCGCTGTTATTGATAATGTAAATTATCTTTAATAAGGGATAAACACACTAAAATTACAACCTCTCTGCTCTGTGCGGAGAGGTTTTTTAAATTAATGTAAAAAAAGGGATATAATTATCAAATATTAATTGCAAACATCAATATAATCTGTTATAATGATGTAATGATAACTATATATTGTTACTTTATTGTCAGATTTTGAGATAAAAGCAACTTTATTTGTAAATATGATTACAAAGGATTTTAACATATATGAGAATAAGAAAGAAAAAGTGGGCAGCTCCTGAATTGAGCGAATGTCCCTTTTACACCAAGGAACCGGACAAGTACAAAGGCAATTGGCAAAGTCTTTTCAAAAAGAAACAGCCAATCCACCTTGAGATAGGCTGCGGCAAGGGAACCTTTGCAGGAACTATGGCAAAAGAAAATTCCAACATAAACTACATTGCAGTTGATATCAAAGAAGATATGCTGGGTGTTGCAAGACGAAATGTGGTTAAAATCTTTGGTGATAAAAAAATAGACAACCTGTTTCTTGTGCAGAAAAACTGCGAAATGATTGCAGACACATTTTCTTCTGATGACAACATAGAAAGAATGTACATCAACTTCTGCAACCCTTGGCCAAGAGAAAAGCATAAAAAACGCAGGCTTACCTTCCCACGGAAACTGATGATGTACCGTGACTTTCTTCCTGATAATAGTGAAATTCACTTTAAAACCGACGACGATTCTCTTTTTGAAGAGAGCATAGAATACTTTAAGGAATGTAACTTTGAAATTACAAAGATTACATATGATTTGCATAACAGCGATATTTACGGCGGACCTGTTACAGAGCACGAAAAAATGTTTTCTGATGAGGGTATCAAGATTAAATATCTTACAGCTGTAAAAAGATAGAGGATAAGCATATGAAAAATAAGGCAAGGCTTTGTCTTGTGATTATACTTTTGTTTTCTCTTTTAATCACAAGCGGTTGCTCTGTTCCCCTGTTTAAATCATACGAAACCCTGATGCACCCACCCAAGGCAACCGGTGATAAAGGAGAAATTCAGAATGTTATTGACAGGTGTGCAGGTACAGACTATGTACTGAAATATCCCCTTAACGGCACTAACAGAAGTTCAATCACAATGTACGACCTTGATAATGACGAAACCGAGGAAGCAGTGGCTCTGCTGACCCTCCATCCAAATACAGATGAAGCAGAAACGCACATCTACGTCATTGACAAGGTAAAAGGACAGTGGGATATTATCGGTGACTTTAAAAAGCAGAATAACGATATTGACTGCATAGAGTTTGGCGATGTAAACGGCGACTCCCTTACTGATATTCTTGTGGGCTGGAACACCTACAGTATTAACCAAAAGGAACTTTACTGTTACATTTTTGGCAAGGATATAAAGGAGATAAACACCAAGGAACATTACACCAATATGGCAGTTGACAACTTTACCGATGATAACAAAAGTACAATCATCACTGTTTCTCTTTCCTCTGCCGACAATTTAGCTGTAGGAAAGCTGATTTCCATAAGTGACAAAAACGTTGTCACTTCATATGAAACAGATATGGACTCCGACATCACAAAGTTTACCGCTGTAAAATCAGGACTGGTAAATGCTGATAGGTTAGGGCTTTTTGTTGACGGTCTAAACTCCTCCAATACCTACAACACACAGGTGCTTTACTTTAACACAGAGGAGCTATGTCTTGTTAATCCTGTGTATTCCAACGCCTACAATGGTATGCTGGCAACAGAGAGAAAGACCTCTACAGTATGTCAGGACATTGACAACGACGGTATACCGGAAATTCCCGTAACAAAGGCTTTGCCCTGTCCAAAGGGTGAAAATACTGAAAACTATGCCTATCAGACAGATTGGAACACGCTGGATACAGAAAGCGGTACACTGAAGGTAACCTCCAGCGTAATAATAAACGACAACTACAAATATACAATTTATATACCTGATGAATGGATTGGAGGCTACACCGCCTTTTATAACGGTGACTCTTCCGTTCTTACATTTTGTCAGGCTACACCACTTAAAAATCCTGCAAAGTGCGTTAAGGGAGGCACAATTGTAACATACATTGCAACCCTTAACAAAAACTGGATAAACATTGGTTTAAAACAAGGCTACACCAAATTACTGGATTCAGGTATTTTTTCCTACGGCTACAATATCAACAAGAAAACTCCTTACATCTTCACAAAGGAGCAGGCAAAGGAAATTTTTGTTCCAAAGGAAGAAGAGGAATCTGTTGCAATTGTCCCAACCGAAGCAGGAAAATAAATAATAATCAAAAAGTACAAATTGCAAAATAAGTACTTATTAACCATAATGCAGAAAACTACACTGTTAAATTTTAGGGTAACGGTGTTTACCTAATCAACAAACGGAGGTAACTACAATGAAAAAAATTTTAGTTTGCGAAGACGAAGACGCTATCCGTGACTTTGTGGTCATCAACCTGACAAGGGCGGGATACGAAGTAACAGAAGCTACAAACGGAGAAGAAGCCCTGCAAAAATACAACGAAAACAATGGTGATTTTGACGTTGCTATTCTTGATATTATGATGCCGGGTATTGACGGATTGCAGGTTTGCAAGGAGCTTAGAAATATGAACAGCGGTATCGGCATTATTATGCTCTCTGCAAGAACACAGGAAATGGACAAAGTAACCGGTCTTATGCTTGGTGCAGATGACTATATTACAAAGCCATTCTCCCCTTCTGAACTGACTGCAAGAGTTGACTCTCTATACAGACGTGTTTCTATGTCCGAAGCAAAGAACGAAAACAACTTTAAAGAAGAGCTGAAAAGCGGTATCTTTACCCTTAATTTGAGAAACCGCACCCTTACAAAGGACGGCAGTGTTATTGAGCTTACACAGGTTGAGTTCCAGATTATGGAATACTTTTTCAGCAAACCCGGTACTGCTCTGGACAGAACAGATATTCTCAACCATGTATGGGGCGAACAGTATGTTGGCGAAGAAAAAATTGTTGACGTTAACATCCGCCGTTTAAGAATGAAAGTTGAGGATGAGCCATCTAACCCAAGGTACATTGTGACCGTTTGGGGTCTTGGCTATAAGTGGGACGCATAACTGATACACTTAAAACATACATTGGCCTCTGTTTGAATAGAGGTCAGATTTTGATGCCTTTGTAAAGCTTTTGCACTGTAGAATAAAGCTGTAAATAATCAAAATGGGAGGACATATGACAAGCGGTATTACAAAAAGATGGATACTCAATATATTGAGCGTTATTTTCATAATAGTTATATTTATTGTTTTTTGCCTTTCATATACCATAAGCACCTACTACACAAGAAGTGTGGAGCAGTCCATATCTATAAGGTGCAATGAGCTGGAAAAAATTTTTACAGATGTTACTACAGATACTACCACGGATTTTCTTTCCACTGCTCAAAAGTACATTGAAGATTTTCCCCACAAGGAACTAATGGAACTGCAATCTCTTAATTCCGTGGGTAGGACTATCCTGACCTCTACAGGCTTTTTCCCTGACGAAAAAGAAAAAATGCCCGATTTGGAGCAGGCTCTTGCTGCCAAGGAGGGATATGCCATAACAGAAAGCGAGCTTTCTACAGGCGAGAATATTATGGCAGGCACAAAGGTTATCCGAAGTCAGGAGGGCACTGTGCTGGGTGCTATCAGATATGTTGTGTCTATGGAAGATATTCATACCTCCAACATTCTCTATACACTTATCTTCTCCCTTATGGGAGGAACTGTTCTTATTGCAGTTTATATTTCAGGTCGTTTTTTACTTCGATCTATTGTGGGACCTATTAAGGAAATGTCCCAGACAGCAAGAATAATTGCCGAAGGAGACTTTGAAACCCCTGACCTTACAAAAAAGTATGATGATGAAATCGGTGATTTGTCTGACTCCATAAACTATATGGCGCACGAGCTGAAACAGACGGAACAACTGAAAAACGACTTTATCAGCCGTGTCAGCCACGAGCTGAGAACACCCCTCACCGCCATTAAGGGCTGGTCAGAAACTATGCTTCTGACAGGTGACGACATTGACAGACAGACCTTCCAAAAGGGTATGAATGTTATTCTAAAGGAATCGGGCAGGCTTACAAGCATTGTTGAGGAGCTTCTTGACTTTAGCCGTATTCAAAGCGGAAGAATGAAGTTGATTACAGAAAAAACAGACCTTGTTGCGGAACTTGACGAGGCTGTATATATGATGAAGGAGCGTTCAATCAAGGAACAAAAGCACCTTATGTTTGACACTCCAATTGAGCCATTCCCACCTGTTTTGGGCGACAAAAACAGACTGCGTCAGGTATTCCTGAATATTCTTGACAATGCACTGAAATATACAAGCGAGGGTGGCAACGTAATTGTTCAGATTCTCAATCAGGATAATTTGATTGTTGTCCACATCTCCGACACAGGCTGTGGAATTGCACCTGAAGATTTGCCAAAGGTAAAAGATAAATTCTACAAGGCAAATCAGAATGTGGGTGGCAGCGGTATTGGTCTTGCTGTTGCAGACGAAATTGTACAAATGCACGGCGGTACACTTGAAATCACCAGTGGTATTGGTGTTGGTACCACCGTTACAATAAAGATACCTGTCTATAACGAGGCAGAAATTGTTGAAATGGAAGAAATAAACAAAGGAGAAATAAATGGCTAGAGAAACTACAAAGAAAATTACCTCTATCGGCGGTTCTGCCCTGATTGAGGGAATTATGATGCGTGGTCCCAAGAAAACCACTGTTGCGGTAAGAATGGGTAAAGACGATATTTATACAGAGAATCTGGAATTTACAGGTATTACTCAAAAATACAAAATTTTCAAAGTACCCTTTATACGTGGTATCGGCGGACTTATTGACTCTATGCGCCTCAGCTACAAAAGTCTTATGCTGTCTGCAGACAAGGCTATTGAGGCAGGCGAGGTTGAGGAAGAAGAGCCTTCAAAATTTGAAAAATGGCTTGACGAAAAGTTCGGCGACAAGCTGGTTAAGATTTTGATGATTTTTGCATCTATTATCGGCGTAGCCTTTGCAGTTGGACTTTTCTTTTTTGTACCGTCTTTCCTTTATGACCTTGTATGCAAGTTGACAAGCTGGGCAGAAACAAGACTTTTTAAGTCTGTATTTGAAGGTGTGCTTAAAATTGTGCTTTTCCTTGGCTACATAATTATCTGTAGTCGTATGCAGGAAATGAAAAGAGTGTTTATGTACCACGGCGCAGAGCACAAAACTATTTTCTGCTACGAAAATGACAAGGAGCTTACAGTTGAAAATGTAAAGAAATACACACGTTTTCACCCACGTTGCGGCACAAGCTTCCTTGTAATTATGCTTATTCTCGGCATATTCATCGGTCTTTTTGTCCCTGTTGCTCCCTTTGGTCTTGCATGGTTGAGACCTGTTATTAAAATACTTTTAATTCCACTCACCTGTGGTATTGGCTATGAGCTTATTAAAATCTGCGGCAAGCACGACAATGCTGTCACCCGTATTCTTGCGGCTCCCGGTATGTGGGCACAGAGAATTACTACAAAAGAGCCTGACGATAGTATGATTGAGGTTGCCATTGCAGCCATTACCCCTGTTATTCCTGACGACGGCAGTGATATTGTTAAATAATGACTGTAAATATGATAAAAAGAAGTCTTGCTGAAAGACTTGGTAATATGGAAGAGGCTAAAAGCATAATAGAATATGTAACAGGCTTTGACCGAATGGAAATTCAGCTAAAACAGGATATACGTCTTACCAAAGTTGAAGAGGAAAAAATAGAAGAATTAGCCCAAAAAAGAGAACAGGGCTATCCCCTGCAATACCTTATCGGCAAATGGACCTTTATGGACAACGACTATTATGTTGGCGAGGGTGTACTGATACCAAGGGATGACACCGAGGTTTTGATACGCAGTGTTCTCCCCTATTTGCAGAGTATTATGAGAAAAAAAGGGGAAATGAAAATCATTGACCTTTGCTCCGGCAGCGGGATTATTCCCATAACACTGAAAAAAATGTTTCCATATACAGAGATGCATTCTCTGGAATTATCAGAAAAAGCAATTCCATACCTTAAAAAGAATATTAATAATCTTGCTCCAAGCATAATATTACATCAGGGAGACCTTAATGACCTTTGCAATATATTTGAGAACAATTACTTTGATTTGATTATTTCCAATCCCCCATATATCAGGTGCGATGAGCTTCCCTCCCTGCAAAAAGAGGTGCAGTTTGAACCAAAAATGGCACTTGACGGCGGAAATGACGGTCTTGTTTTTTACAGAAGCATAATTGAAAAATGGTCTGCCAAGCTTAAAAATGGCGGTATGCTTGCCATGGAGCTTGGAGAAAATCAATTTGAAAGTGTTCATCGACTTATGGATGAAAAAGGCTTCACAAATATAAAAGGTTATCTTGATTTAGGCAATATTCAAAGGGCTATAAATGGGACTTTTCTTTTACAATAGAAAGTTTGTTCGAATTTTTTGTTGATTTTTTTCAGTATGTAATTTATAATTTATATGGTTTTAAACACTAATAAAAAAGTAAAGGATGTAATTATAATGGCAGTTGATAAGAATAAAGCGCTTCAGACAGCCCTCAGTCAGATAGAAAAACAGTTTGGTAAGGGTGCGGTTATGCGCCTTGGAGAAAACGAGCATATGAGTGTTGGTCACGTCAGCACAGGCTCACTGGGTCTTGATATTGCCCTGGGCATTGGCGGATTGCCACGAGGAAGAATTATCGAAATTTACGGACCTGAATCATCAGGTAAAACCACCCTCTCCCTACACTGTATTGCAGAGGGACAAAAGGACGGCGGCAACGTTGCATTTATTGACGTTGAACACGCACTTGACCCTGTTTATGCAGAGGCTCTCGGTGTTGACATTGACAATCTCCTTGTTTCCCAGCCCGACACAGGTGAAGATGCACTGGAAATTGCAGAGGCTCTTATCCGTTCAGGTGCCATTGATGTACTTGTTGTTGACTCTGTAGCCGCTCTTGTTCCAAAGGCAGAAATAGAGGGTGAAATGGGCGACTCCCATGTTGGTTTACAGGCAAGACTTATGTCCCAGGCATTAAGAAAGCTTGCAGGCGCAATCAACAAGAGTAACTGTGTAGCAATCTTTATTAACCAGTTGAGAGAAAAGGTTGGTGTTATTTACGGCAACCCCGAGGTAACCCCGGGAGGTCGTGCGCTGAAATTCTATTCATCTGTTAGAATTGAAGTAAGACGTGCAGAAACTCTTAAGCTGAACGGTGAAATGATAGGCAACCGTACAAAGTGCAAGGTTGTTAAGAATAAAATTGCACCACCGTTTAAGGAAGCCATCTTTGACATTATGTACGGTCAGGGTATTTCCAGAATCGGTGAGCTTATAGATTTGGCTGTTGACACCGATGTTATCAACAAGTCAGGGGCTTGGTTCAGCTATGGCGAAACACGCCTTGGTCAGGGCAGAGATAAGGTAAAACTTCTCCTTGAAGAAAACACAGAGCTTGCAAAAGAAATTGAAGAAAAGGTTTTGGCTAATCTTGAAAAACTGAAGGAAACCAGAAAAATGAAAAAAGGTGCAAAGGTACCTGCAATCACACCTGCAATTCCTGCAGCAGAGCCAACAGCTGAAAAAAAGGTTCCTGCTAAAAAGGACAGCAAGCTGGATATTCTGGTTGAAGATTAATGCTTGTAACGGCTGTTGAACCAAGGAAAAAGTCTCTCTCTGCACTGTATATCGACGGAGAATACGCAATGTCTCTTGACACGGAAACTCTTCTTATAAATCACATCAGAGCCGGTGTAGAGATTGACGACGGAAAACTCCGAGAAATTATACAGGAGAGCAACCAAAAGCGTGCAAAGGAAAAGGCTCTTTGGCTGATTTCCTATCGTGACCACAGCAAAAAAGAGCTTGTGGATAAAATCAAGCGTACCTGTGATGGGGACTCTGCTATAGCCGCTGTGGAAAGGTTGTGCCAACTTGGTCTTGTGAATGACGAAAGCTATGCACGACGATACTACAAAGAGCTTACAAACGGCAGTAAGCACCTGTCACCAAGGGGTGCAAAATATAAATTGATAGAAAAGGGTATCAGCCGAGAAATAATTGACAAAATTATGGAAGATACCCCTGTAGACCAAAAAGAACAAATAAGAATATTAATAGAGAAAAAATACAGTAACTTTAATACAGACGAAAAATATAAACGCAGAGCCATATCTGCATTGCAGAGGAAGGGTTTTTGCTGGGATGATATAAAGTCTGTAATGAGTGAATTTGAAGAGGATGACTATGGCTGTTAAGGTTGGTATAATATCACTGGGATGTGCAAAAAATCAAGTAGATGCAGAGATGCTCCTGTATAAAATTAAGGAAGCAGGTTTTGAATTGTCTGATGACCCCGGAATTTGCGACATAGCCATTGTAAACACCTGCGGATTTATTGAGTCTGCAAAACAGGAAAGCATTGACGAAATTTTGGAGCTTGCCCAGCTTAAAAGAGAAGGACAAATTAAGAAAATTGTTGTAACAGGCTGTCTTGCGGAACGTTATAATAATGAAATTATGAAGGAAATCTCCGACATTGATGCAGTTGCAGGTATTGGTGCAAACAGCGACATTGTGTCTGTGCTTAACAAAGTGCTTGACGAAGAAAATATAAACATCTTCCCCGATAAACTTCTTATGCCGCTGGAAGGCAAAAGAATACAGTCTACTCCCCCCTACACTGCTTACCTTAAAATTTCCGAGGGCTGTGACAACCGCTGCTCCTACTGTGCAATTCCCCTTATCCGTGGCGGTCACAGAAGCAGAAAAATGGAAAATATAATTGCCGAAGCAAAATCCCTTGCAGAAAAAGGTGTTAAGGAACTTAACATTATTGCCCAAGACACCACACGCTACGGACTTGACCTTTATGGAGAATATAAACTTGCCTCTCTTGTAAAGGAGCTTTGCAAAATTCAGGATATAAAATGGATACGTCTGCTTTACTGCTATCCTGACAAAATTACAGATGAACTTATTGAAACTATTAAAAATGAAGATAAGGTTTGTAAGTATATTGACATTCCTCTACAGCACTGTAACGGTGATGTTCTGAAAAGAATGAACCGAAGCGGCAACAAGGAAAGCCTACTTGCTCTTATGAACAAACTTCGCAGGGAAATTCCCGAAATTGTAATAAGAACTACCTTTATTGCAGGTTTCCCGGGAGAAAGTGAAGATGACTTTACAGAGCTTTGCGAATTTATTAAGGAAGTTAAATTCCAGAGAATGGGTTGCTTCCCCTACAGTGTGGAAGAGGGTACTCCTGCTGCGGAGTTTCCAAATCAGCTTGATGAGGACACAAAAAAGCGCCGTGCAGAAATCATTACAGATGAACAGAGTTACATAATGGATGAGTACCTTGAAAGCCTTATCGGCAAAAAAATGACTGTTCTTTGCGAGGGTTATGACAGATATGCAGAGTGCTACTATGGCAGAACATACTGTGATGCCCCTGACGTTGACACAGTTACATTCTTCACAACAGACGGTGACAAGCCAAAAGTCGGAGAATTTTATGAAATAGAAATTACAGACTTTATTGACTGCTCCCTTGTGGGAACTATTGTATGATTACCGCGGATTGGAATTGATATAATGAATCTACCAAACAAACTTACGCTTTTAAGAATTATTCTCGCACCAATGTTTATTGCTTCACTGCTGATAAACTTTCCTATGCACTACCTTGTGTCGGGAGTATTATTCGGCATTGCTTCAATTACAGATACACTTGACGGAAGAATTGCAAGAAAAAGAAATTTGGTAACTGACTTTGGAAAATTTGCAGATCCATTAGCTGATAAAATACTTGTAATTTCCGCCCTTATGTGCTTTTTACAACTTGGGTTGCTGGGTAACTATGGTGCAATTCCTGTTATAATTGTGTTGTTCAGAGAATTTGCAGTGTCAGGCATAAGACTTGTTGCGGCTTCAAGCGGAAAGGTGGTTGCGGCTAATATATGGGGGAAAATTAAAACTGTGTCACAAATGATAAGTATTTCAGCAATTTTTGCAATGCAAGTGGTTCTGGAATTTATTAATATTTTCAAAATCACCATTGTGGGACTTGACAACATTTTCTTTATCATAGGTAACATTCTTGTTTGGATTTTCACCTTATTTACAATTATCAGCGGAATAATCTACATAATGGACAACAGCAAATTCCTGAAGGATATGTAAAATGAAGCTTTTAAGAAATTTTTCCCTTGCATCAGCACTTGCTATTGTACTGATTCTTTCTGCCTGCTCTGACCAAATTACAGAATTGAGCACAGGCGACAGAGATTTTTGTAAAACAGAAATGCAGGCTTATTCAGAGGGCAGGACAATAGATATGCTCGGCAATAATCCTGAAATTGAAGAGGAAATTGCCACAATTAAAGTTAGTGACCAGGTATCAATTTGGATTGCAACAAACAATCAGGAGTGTGTTACTGTTGCACCAATGTACACAAGGGACAACACCTATTACTTTACCGGCAGAGAAACGGTGTATCACATTCCCGACATAAAGGAAAAATGTGCAGAAAGCTCTTTGTGGGATATTTACAATATGCATTACGGCATAAAAATCACACTATATTTGTTTAGGGGTAACGATTACACAGGCAGTGATGCCACAGGACAGGAAACAATTGCAATAAATAATGAAAATTACACCCTTGTGTGGACATATTCACAAATCAAATAAACACTTGCTTTTTTTACCTTGTGAGTATATAATAATGGTACTCAATTAAAAAAACTGCATAGAATATATATAAAGGCAATGATTGGGAGAAGTAACCCTTGGATTTTGACAGAGAATAGGTGTCGTTGGCTGTAAGCACCTATCAAATGAAGATTGCGAAATGCACCCATAAGCCGACAGATGGAACAAGAACAAATTCAGTATATCTGTCCGTACACCTGCGTTAAAGGTATATGAGGGTTTGCTGTAGATAATATGGTAACGCAGCAGACCAAATTCAGGTGGAACCACGATAATTCGTCCTGTACTAATTTGCATTAGTACAGGTTTTTTGTTTTTATAATTAATTGGAGTTGACAACTATATGTTCAAAACTATAAAAGCCGACCTTAATGCCGTGATGGAAAGAGATCCTGCTGCAAGAAACAAACTTGAGGTTTTTTTACTATACTCTGGCTACAAGGCGGTCAGAAGCCACAGACGTGCACATTGGTTTTTTAATCATAATATGAAATTTATTGCAAGATCTATCAGCCAGCGCAGCCGTCACAAAACAGGAATAGAAATTCATCCCGGTGCAAAAATCGGCAAAGGATTGTTTATCGACCACGGTATGGGTGTTGTAATCGGCGAAACAACAGTAATCGGCGACAACTGCACCCTGTATCAGGGAGTTACTCTTGGCGGTACAGGTAAAGAAACAGGCAAACGTCATCCAACCCTTGGCAATAATGTACTTGTGGGCAGTGGTGCAAAAGTCCTTGGACCCTTTACCGTTGGTGACAATTCACGAATAGCTGCCGGTGCGGTTGTACTGAACGAAATCCCTGCTGACTCTACTGCTGTAGGCGTGCCTGCACAGGTGGTTAAGATGAATGGTGAAAAGATTGATATTCTTGACCAAATTCATTACACTAACCCTGTAACACAGGAAATTCAAAGACTGGATAAAGAAATTAAACTGCTAAAACAAATATTGGAGGAAAGACAATGATACTTTATAACACACTCGGAAACAAAAAAGGGGAATTCATTCCCCACACAGAAGGCAAGGTAAATATGTACACCTGCGGTCCTACTGTTTATCACTATGCCCACATTGGCAACCTGCGCACCTACATTATGGAGGATGTGCTTGAAAAATATTTGAGATATGCAGGCTATGACGTAAAAAGAGTTATGAATATAACCGATGTAGGCCACCTTTCCAGCGATGCTGACACAGGAGAGGACAAAATGCTTGCAGGAGCAAAAAGAGAGCACAAGTCTGTTCTTGAAATTGCTGACTTTTACACCAAGGCTTTTTTTGAGGACTGCAAAAAGCTGAATATCAAAACTCCCGATGTTATCGAACCTGCAACACAGTGTATTCCTGAATTTATACAGATGGTTGATACCCTGCTTAAAAAGGGCTATGCCTACGAAGCCGGCGGCAATGTGTACTTTGATACTTCAAAGCTTGATGAGTACTATGTTTTCGGCAATCAGAACCAGGATGATTTGGAGGTTGGTGTTCGCGAAGATGTCAGCGAGGACGAAAACAAAAGGAATAAAACCGACTTTGTTCTTTGGTTTACAAAGAGTAAATTTGACGATCAGGAATTAAAGTGGGAAAGTCCCTGGGGATACGGTTATCCCGGCTGGCACATTGAATGCTCTGCAATTTCCATAAAGCACAACGGAGAGTATCTTGACCTTCACTGCGGCGGTGTGGATAATGCATTCCCCCACCACACCAATGAAATTGCACAGAGTGAAGCATACTTAGGTCACAAGTGGTGCTCCAACTGGTTTCATGTTACTCATCTTCTTGATGCAAGGGGCAAAATGAGTAAGAGCAAGGGCGGTTTTCTTACTGTTTCTCTATTGGAAGAAAAGGGCTATAATCCTCTTGTTTACAGAATGTTCTGCCTTCAGTCCCACTACAGAAAACCTCTTACATTCAGCTTTGAAAATCTTGACAACACTGCAACAGCCTACAACAAGCTGTTGAAAAAGGTGTCTGCACTTTCTCCGCAGGGTGAACCGTCAACGGAGGAAGCAAAGCCATTTATTGACACTTTTAAGAAAAATATGGACAACGACCTTAATACCTCTCTTGGTATTACAAGCATTTATGATGTATTAAAGGCAAAAATAAGTGACAGCACAAAGCTGTATCTTATTAATGATTTTGACAAGGTGCTTGGTCTTGATTTGGTTAATCAGGCAAAGGAAATGGCTGAAAAAGCAAAATCCTCTATTGACACCGCTAAAGTAGAAGAGCTTATTAAAAAGCGTACAGAAGCAAGAGCCAAAAAGGATTGGGCAACTGCTGATATTATTCGTGATGAGCTTAACGCAATGAATATTGTAATCAAGGATACACCGGATGGAATTACCTGGTCAGTAAAATAATAATATATAACATAATTAAAAACCCTTCACATACATTTTAGTGGAGGGTTTTGTTATGCGACTATTTATTTTTGACAAAAAGGGTTTGGCCCTGATTATGGGATGTTTAATTGTGGCTCTATTTGCCATTGGCATAGTAACAAATACAGGAATGACTGCCGTTACCACAATGACAGAGCAAAAGGAACTCCCAATTTATTCTGTGGAAACAGAAAAAAAGCAAGTGTCCATTTCCTTTGATGCCGCCTGGGGAGACGAGCAAACTCACGATTTGCTTAACATTTTGAAAAAGTATAATGTAAAGGCAACTTTTTTTCTTGTTGGCGATTGGGTAGACAATTTTCCCGATGATGTAAAAGATATTTACGACTGTGGTCATGATATTGGCAACCACAGCGACAGCCACCCACATATGACTCAGCTGTCGGAAGCAGACAGGCAGAAGGAAATACAAAACTGCAACAACAAAATTAAGGCTATCACAGGAAAAAAACCAAAGCTTTTCCGTGCGCCCTACGGCGACTACAACAACGCTGTGGTACAAAGTGTAAAAAACGAAAAAATGTACTGTGTACAGTGGGACATTGACTCACTTGATTGGAAAGATCCTTCCCCTGCCGAAATGGTAAACCGGATTGTACCAAAGCTTCAGAACGGCAGTATTATACTTATGCACAACGGAGCAAAAAATACTCCCGAGGCACTGCCGCTGATAATAGAAGCTGTCATTGACAAAGGATATGAATTTGTGCCTCTGTCAAAGCTGGTATGCAAAAACTGCAAAATAGACTATACCACAGACGTTACCGGACGTGTAATTAATGTCGAATAATAAAATAATACCCATTATATTGTTACTTCAATGCCATAGCGATAAAATTTTAAAATTTCACACAAAAAACACATAATTTTTACAACATTTGTATAGTAAAATAAAAAACCTTGTGATATAATAGACCTATATAATTATACCGAAAGGGCAATTGGTATGAAAGGCACTAAAAAAATCACAAGGTCTTTTATTTCTGTTGTGTTAGCCGCGGTTATGTGTTTTTTTGCTGCTTGCAGTGGTGAAAAAGAATATATAACTGCAGATGAAACGAATCAGACAGAAGAAAAGGCAAAGGCAGAAAACAGGGTGACAATTTACACCTATGTTGACCCAAGCAGTGAAAGTCAGGAATATAACTACGATTCTATGTTCTACTATCCTCTACTTGAGATGGTACATATGTACAATAACTACTGCTCCCTTAATTTTATGGGTAAAGATTCTGTAACGGTAGTACGTTTTCCCTCCCGTGACAGAATGATACAGCAAATGTCAACAGAAATTATGGCAGGTGGCGGTCCCGACATTATTGCTCTTGATAACGAACTACCCATTAATAAGCTGATTAAGCAGGAGGCATTTGTGGACCTTAATCCATACATTGAAAAGGATAATTCGGAACGTGCAATTGACCTTCGCAACTTTAACAAAAGCATTATGGACACAGGTGTTTTTAAGGGCAAAAGATATATGATTCCAATGCTTTATATGCCTGATATTTCTCTTACCGATACTTCTGTTGAAGATAAATACGGCCTAAAGTCAGGTGAGCAAATCACATATGATAATATGGATAAAAAGCTTGATAAATTTCTAAAGGATAACGAAAAGACAAGCTTCCTTGAGGGGTACGAAAGCTCAAAAAATTTGCTGTTTACCTATATTCAAAGGAATATCAACATTGAAAAACAGACTGTTTCCTTTGACACAAAAGACTTTAGAAAAAACATTGAATATTTAAAAAAACTGGTTACTAAAGGTAAAATCCGAGAGGGCGAATATAACAGCTACAGCGACAAAACCTGTATGCTGAACAAGGGTTTTTATGACAGTATGTCAGCAAAATATGACCCTATTAACTATTGTCTTCCGGAAATACATAATAGATGCACTGACTCCTGGGGTATGGAAGATGTTGACCCCGATAAACTGAACAGCTATGCACAGTACTTCTATTCGGAACTGTACGACGAGGACAAGCTGTATATGGAAAATTATAAGATGTTTCAGGACTATGTCTATGAGCAAGAGTTTGGTAAGTTTGAGGACTCCCTTAACGGGGCTGTGAGAAATGACTTTGTCAGCGACATTGCAGAAAGAGATGACCAGAAGTCCGGTACAATAACCTGTGGATTTATGATTAATGCTAACTCAAAATTCAAGGACAAGGCATATGAATTTATTAAATATTCACTTTGTGAAAGAATGCAAAGATATATAACATATGATGCCACTGCTTCAAACTATAGCAACAACACCTTCAATCTTCCTGTTAACACAGAGGCACTGAAAAATTCCTACACTGCTATGGGCTACAGTGAAAAAAGGATAAATAAAATCACAAAGAACAGTACCACAATGGAAAGGTACCTGAACTATATAATCAACCTTAACGATTTTAAAATCAACGACGGATATTATCAAAAAAATGTTATTGGGGATTTGGTTGAAAATTACCTTAATAACAAAATTTCACAGGACAGCTTTATTACTAACTTAATTTCAAAAACAAAGATTTATCTTTATGAATAGGTACAAAAATGAAATTTGAAAAAAGACAGATTGTATGGGCATATCTTTTTCTTTTGCCCTCATTATTAGGCATTGCAGTGTTTTATGTAATTCCCTACATTATGTGTGTTTACAGCAGCTTTGTTAAGGGAGGCAGCTTTGCAGGGCTTGACAATTACATTGCAATTTTTCAGAACAGTGCATTTTTAAACGCACTGAAAAATACAATGATTTTTACTACGATTGCAATTCCCTCACTGATGATAATATCATTCTTGATTGCAAAATTTTTAAGTTCCTTTAAAAACATTTCTGCATTTTTCAGAAGTGCATACTTAATGCCGATTGTTATCCCTGCCGCCTCTCTTGTGTATGTGTGGCAGCTGATGTTTGACGACTACGGAATAATCAACAATATTCTCAATTCCCTTGGCATTGACAGTGTACATTTCTTTAGTAGCGGATATTCTATGGTAATGATTATTCTCATCTACATCTGGAAAAACTGCGGCTTCTGCGTAATCCTCTTTACCTCAGGTCTTGCAAATTTGCCAAAGTCTGTACACGAAAGTGCATATATTGAGGGTGCAAGCTCCTTTAGAACAACTATAAAAATCACCCTACCGTTAATAACCCCTACTACATTTTTTGTGTTTTTAATGGCGGTTATTAACTCCTTCAGAATGTTCAGAGAGTCATTTTCTCTCTTTGGCACCTATCCCAACGAGAACGTGTACTTTCTCCAAAACTTCATTAACAACAACTACAACAACTTTAACTACAGTCAGCTTTCTTCCTCTGCAATTGTTATGTCACTCATCTTTATTGGCATAATGCTTCTGTTCTTTACTTACGAAAGAAAAGCTAACTATATGGAATAATCAACCAAGAGGTTTAAAAAATGATTACCAAAATAAAAGAAAAGTTGAAAAAATTAACCATTAAATCGGCTTTGAAGTACTCCCTGCTTATTGCGCTTACAATTATATTTCTCCTTCCTGTTGTATACATGGTTACTAGCTCCTTTATGTCATCAAAGGAAGTCACCGGTATGCTGGACTTTACCACAGGGGAATATGCTTCATTCAAGCTGATACCAAGGGATTTTTCTCTTGAACAGTACTACAAGGTGTTTTTCCGAAACAGTGAGTATTTAAGCGAATTTTGGAACTCCGTGCTTATAACATTGCCAACTGTAATCGGTCAGCTGATAGTATCTGCTCTTGCCGCCTTTGCCTTTGGCAAGCTGAAATTCCCCGGCAGAGATAAAATTTTCTTTGTATATATGATACTGCTTATACTCCCCATTCAGGTTACACTTGTACCAAGCTACTATATGTATCAAAAAATCAACCTGCTGAACAATGTAATGAGCATTATTCTCCCCGGTACATTTTCAGCCTTTGGTATTTGTCTTTTGCGTCAGAGTGTACGTTATATTTCCGATTCATCAATAGAAGCCGCCAGAGTTGACGGTGCTTCTTACCTGAAAATTTTTTTCAAGATTATATTGCCCCAAATCAGAGGCGGGCTTATAGCGCTGGCACTGCTCACCTTTGTAGATACCTGGGGTGTGGTTGAACAACCTCTTATCTACTTTACAGACAAAGCAAAGTACCCCCTTTCCGTTTCTCTTTCTGTTAGCACGGCGGATATAAGCATTGTGTTTGCCTGTGGTGTTATGTTTATGATACCTGCACTTATAATCTACTTCCTTGGAGAAAAGAACCTACGCAGTTCCTTCTCCAGAATATAGGGTGATATTATGAAAGAAAAAAACATAAGAAAAAAAGTTCAGATTGGCATAATAACCTTTGGGGTTTTATTCTTTTTTGTTTTGGGTATGCTCACCTATTTTTCCTCACAAATTGACAGTCTGCTTTACCCCGTGGTAACAGCTGCTACATCTTCAACAGGAAAACTTAATCCCCCTCCGGATTATATACCTGAATTTGACTACAACACTCTTGTACCTTCATCTGCTGTCAAGGGCAACAAGGTACAGTGCCTGCGGAAAAATCAGGACGGTACATACACCGTTTATTATTACGAAGCAGAAATTGTAGACAGCAATGCAGTACAAACCGAGCTTGCACATACAGGTGACGCCCTTGTGGTGGTTTGCAACTCCACCAAGGAGCTAAAAGACGGTGACAAGGTACTGGTAAGAGCAGGTGTGCTATGAGAAAGTCAAAAATTATTTCCTTTGTAATCATCACCCTTGTAATGCTTATTTCTGTAGGTAGTTTTTCCTATGTACTTGACAACTACAAAAGCCAGAACAAAAACACTGTTATAAGCATTCAGAACGTTGCTTCCCAAGGAAAGTCAAAGTCAACCATAGGGGACTATGAAGCCCTCCTTGACTCGTATGAGGAAATGCAAGACTCCGGCTTTTACAGTGAGCTATCTAACCAAAAAGTATATTCAGCAAAGGTAACTCCTGTACTGACAAACAGCAATTACTTAAGAATAAACAATATTTCCTACACAGGCGAGGGCTTTACAGAAGCAATGGTAAAGCAGGGACTATCAACAGTAATCGTTGGCAAAAGCCTTGCAAACAAGTACTTTTATGGTGACAGAGCCATTGGCAGAACCTTTAAAATGTCTGGCACACGCTACAGAATCACAGGAATTTATGATGATAAAAATGATGTTCTTAACAATCTTTTTAAGGACGGTAAAGAGAGAATTTTCATCAACTACACAGGATATAACAACTATAAAAATCAGGTTGTCCACCAATTAAGTTGTACTGCTGACAGCAAGGCTTATAACAAATTTGCAGGTGCAGGGCTGAAGAACTTTGTCAGAGTAAGCTTTGAAGAGAAGAATATGGCTGTGAATGACTTCACTGTTATTATTTCCTTAATACTGATTTTTGTAATTTCCGTTTACCTGATAAAATTATGGATTTATTCACTGAAAAGCACCACTTTGTTTTTTCACAAAAAGCTTGAAAAAAACTATGTGTTTAAAATGCTTGCAAGCAATGTGCCCTCACTGCTGATAAGAAGTTTAATAATAATCGGCATTCCTGTGGGACTGTTTTTCCTTGTTATTTTTGTAACATCTGACTTCCACATTGTCTATAACTACATTGACAGAGAAAATCTATTTGACATTTCATTTATGATTAAAAAGCTGGCAGAGGTTTTGGGTAACGAGAGAGCAATGGTATACGGCGGAAACCCCTACTTTATAAATCTTTACAACGGCACTTTGCTGATTCTTGCAGGGCTTACCCCAATTGTAACCACAATGTTCTTTTTCTTCTTCCACAGCCTTGTAAACCTTTTTGAAGAGAGAAAGCCGAAATACATTATTACAGGGATTTTCCTTATCATTTCCGTAATATCTGCAATCACCTCATTTGTGGGTGGTGTTGGATATTCTTTCCTTCAAATCACATTGCTTATAACGGCAGTTTTAATTTTGAAATGTGTAAGGGATTATTTGAAGCAAGCATAAGGTTTAAGATTATGGGCTGAACATTTTGTTCAGCCCTTTTTATCCGCTCTTTTATAAATAATTATTTCAACATATAAGAAGCGGTGTTAACCATTTCTTCCATAGCGTGGATAGCTCTGTTCAATTTCTTTTTCATTGGCTTTTTCATTTTACTTTCCATAACCTTTTCACCAATAACACCCATTGCGATACCTGACATCACTCCAATACACACACCTTTTACCATTCCTGAAGTACCCATAAGCTCACCTCCCTTTTGATAGTGATAATATTATCCCCCGTATCAAAATGGGTATGATAGAAAAAAAGAGCCACAGGTGGAAGTTATTGCTTTTATTCTGAATTTGATTATAATGGAATAGAGGTGATTAATTTGGCAACACTTAACATTGTAATGGTTGAGCCTGAAATCCCGCAGAATACAGGCAATATTGCAAGAACCTGCGCCGCAACAGGCGCAAGACTTCATCTTGTGAAACCGTTGGGATTTTCTACCGATGACAAAACCCTAAAGCGTGCCGGACTGGACTACTGGCATTTGCTTGACATAACATACTATGAAAATCTTGATGATTTTCTTGAAAAAACAAAAGGTGCAAAATATTTTCTCTACACCACAAAGGCACTGAACAGACACACAGATATTATCTACCCTGACAACTGCTACCTGCTGTTTGGAAAGGAAACCCGAGGTCTGCCGGAACACCTTTTGTTACAACACAAAAACAGCTGTGTGCGTATTCCTATGATTAAGGATGCACGTAGTCTGAATTTGTCAAATTCTGTAGCAATAGCAGCCTATGAAGTATTAAGACAGTGGAATTATCCCGATTTGCTCACCCACGGCCATCTTCACAGGCATAGCTGGGAATGACAATTTAAAATTTGGAATTGACCTAATTAAGAATATTATTCCCTGTTTTGTTAAAAAAATCACGATTTACTCCTTAAAAGCTATTGAAAATATTACAGAGTTGTTATATAATTAGTTATATCTGGAAATACAGAACAGATTAAATAAATTAATACTAAACACCGATACAAAACAGAAAAAAGTTATCAGTGTTTGGGTGAAAGGAAGTTATTATAATGGGTTTAAACAAAGTTACTGTAGATGACGTAAACTATGCCGGTAAAAAGGTGCTTTGCCGTTGTGACTTTAACGTACCTCTTAAAGAGGGCGTTATCACAAACGACAACAGAATTACAGCCGCTTTACCAACAATCAAAAAGATTATGAATGACGGCGGCAAGGTTATTCTTTGCTCACATCTCGGCAAGCCAAAGAATGGTCCGGAGGACAAATTCTCTCTCGCTCCTGTAGCAGTAAGACTTTCAGAGCTTCTGGGCAAGGATGTTGTATTTGCTGCTGACGACGAAGTTGTTGGCGAAAACGCAAAGGCTGCTGTTGCAGCTATGAAGGACGGCGATGTTGTTCTTCTCCAGAATACAAGATTCAGAAAAGAAGAAACAAAGAATTTAGAGCCATTTTCAGAAGAGCTTGCTTCTCTTGCAGACTGCTATGTAATGGACGCTTTCGGTTCAGCTCACAGAGCACACTGCTCAACAGCAGGTGTTACAGACCACATTAAGGAAACAGCTGTCGGCTACCTTATGCAGAAAGAAATTGACTACCTTGGCAACGCTGTAGAAACACCTGTAAGACCTTTTGTTGCTATTCTCGGCGGCGCAAAGGTTGCAGACAAGCTTAACGTTATTTCTAACCTCCTTGAAAAGTGCGACACACTTATCATCGGCGGCGGTATGGCTTATACATTCCTTAAGGCAAAGGGCTACGAGGTTGGTAAGTCACTTGTTGACGACAGCAAGATTGACTACTGTAAGGAAATGATGGCAAAGGCAGAGAGCCTTGGCAAGCAGCTCCTTCTCCCAATCGACACAACAATTGCAGCAGGCTTCCCTGACCCAATTGATGCACCTATCGACGTACAGGTTGTTGAAGCTACAGCAATTCCTGCTGATATGGAGGGTCTTGATATCGGTACAAAGACACAGGAGCTTTTTGCAAATGCTGTTAAGTCTGCAAAGACTGTTGTTTGGAACGGACCAATGGGTGTATTTGAAAATCCAACACTTGCAGCCGGCACAATTTCTGTTGCAAAGGCACTTGCAGAAACCGATGCCACAACAATCATCGGCGGCGGTGACTCTGCTGCTGCTGTTATTCAGCTTGGCTTTGCAGACAAAATGAGCCACATTTCAACAGGCGGCGGTGCTTCTCTTGAATATCTTGAGGGTAAGGTGCTTCCGGGCATTGCAGTTATTGCTGACAAATAATTTAGTATTAATGATAGTAAAGGGCGGACATAGATTTCCGCCCTTACTTGTGAAATATTATAAAACTCACCAAAACAGAAAGGAATATAAAAATGGATAAGAGTAAAAGAACTGCTATTATTGCAGGTAACTGGAAAATGAACAAAACTCCAAAGGAAGCAAAGGCTCTCCTTACCGAGCTTATTCCAATGGTTAAGGATGCAGATTGCGAGGTTGTAGCATGCGTGCCATTCGTTGACCTTACAGTTGCTCTTGAGGTAACCGAGGGCACAAATATTAAAATCGGTGCAGAAAATTGCCACTGGGAAGAAAGCGGCGCTTACACAGGAGAAATCTCTGCAAAAATGCTGGCTGAAATGGGCGTTCCTTATGTTGTTCTGGGTCACAGCGAAAGAAGACAGTATTTCGGCGAAACTGACGAAACTGTTAACAAGAGAACAAAAGCTGCTTTGGCAGCAGGATTAAAGCCAATTGTTTGTGTTGGTGAGCTTCTTTGGGAAAGAGAATGTAACATTACAGAGGAAGTTATTGCAAGACAGATTAAGCTTGACCTCTTTGATATTTCTGCAGAAGATGTTAAAAAGACTGTAATTGCTTACGAGCCTGTATGGGCTATCGGCACAGGCAAAACTGCTACTGCCGATCAGGCACAGGAGGTTTGCTCCTTTATCCGTGCTACACTTGCAAAGCTCTATGGCGAAGAAACAGCAGAGGCTGTTACAATCCAGTACGGCGGCTCTATGAACGACGGCAACTGCGAAGAGCTTCTCTCAAAGGTTGATGTTGACGGCGGTCTTATCGGCGGCGCATCTCTTGTTGCAGCAAAGTTCCAGCCAATCGTTGCTGCCGCTTCCAAGTAATCTATTATAATAACTTAACCGAAGGATTGAATATTATGAAAAAACCATTAATCTTAATGATACTTGACGGCTTTGGTATTTCTACAGAACAGGGCAACGCCATTGTTTCTGCAAAAACTCCAAATCTGGGAAAAATTATCGGTGAAAATCCTGTAACTATGATTGGTGCCTCCGGTATGGACGTGGGTCTGCCTGATGGTCAGATGGGTAACTCTGAAGTTGGCCACACAAACATTGGCGCCGGCAGAGTTGTGTATCAGGAACTTACAAGAATCACAAAGTCAATTCAGGACGGAGATTTCTTTAATAACGAAGCAATTACAAACGCTATTGAAAATGCAAAGAAAAACAATTCTGCAATTCACTTTATGGGTCTTCTCTCCGACGGCGGTGTTCACTCACACAACACTCACCTTTACGGACTTCTTGAAGCTGCAAAAAGAGCAGGGCTTACAAAGGTTTATGTTCATGCATTTCTTGACGGTCGTGATGTTCCCCCATCATCTGCAAAGGAATTTGTAATTGATTGCGATAAGGAAATGGAAAAAATCGGCGTGGGTAAAATTGCCACCGTAATGGGCAGATACTACGCAATGGATAGAGATAACCGCTGGGAGCGTGTAGAAAAGGCTTATGCTGCTATGGTATACGGCGAGGGCGAAACTGCTCCGTCAGCACCTTTGGCTGTTCAGAATTCTTACGACAAGGACACAACAGACGAATTTGTACTGCCAACAGTAATTGAAGGCGGCGACACAATCAAGGCTAATGACTCTGTTGTATTCTTTAACTTCCGTCCCGACAGAGCAAGAGAAATCACAAGAACACTTGTGGACGAGGAATTTACAGGCTTTGAAAGGAAAAAGGGCTTCTTCCCTCTTACCTATGTTTGTATGACACAGTACGATGCAACAATGCCAAATGTAGACGTTGCATTTAAACCACAATCCCTTGTAAACACCCTTGGCGAATATATTTCAAGCAAGGGTATGACACAACTTCGAATTGCCGAAACAGAAAAGTATGCCCATGTAACATTCTTCTTTAACGGCGGTGTTGAAAAGCAGTACGACAACGAGGACAGAATTCTCGTAAAATCTCCAAGTGTTGCAACATATGATATGCAACCTGAAATGTCTGCTTACGAAGTAACAGACAAGTGCTGTGAGGCTATCAAAAGCGGCAAGTATGATATGATAATACTCAACTTTGCAAACTGCGATATGGTAGGTCACACAGGTGTGTTTGATGCAGCTGTTGCAGCTGTTGAAGCTGTTGATGTTTGCGTTGGCAAGGTAATTGATGCTATAAGCGAAATGAATGGCGTTGCAATTATCACAGCTGACCACGGCAATGCTGACAAAATGTTTGAAAAAGACGGCTCACCATTTACAGCACACACCACAAATCCTGTACCATTCTGCGTTGTTAACTACCCATGCAAGCTTCGTGAAGGTGGCAAGCTTGCTGACATAGCCCCAACAATGCTAAAAATCCTTGACCTTCCGCAGCCCGAGGAAATGACAGGTACATCAATTATTGAATAACAAAAATCAATATTTTTATCCCACACTTCAAAAAAGTGTGGGGTAAATTTTATGTATTAGAAAATTATACATAATAGCCAAAAAATACATAGCTTTTTTGGCAGCTAAATTCTTGAATTGTTCACATTTACAAGATATAATAGTTGTATCGGAGGTGTTATGATGAAAAAGTATATTTCATTATTATTATCAATATTAATGGCTGTGTCTGTTATTACAGTGGGATTTACAGCCAATGCAGCAACAAAAACAACTGTGAATGGCAAATCAGCCGTAAAAAATGGCATTGTGTATGTTACATATACACTTAAGACTCCTGAAAAAATGGAAGATATTCAGGCTGAAATCAGCTACACAAGCGGTCTTAAGCTTTTATCCACCATCTACTCAGAGGAGCTGACATCAAGCGGCTTCCAGCACAACGAGGCAATTAAGGGAAAAATTTTCTTCAACGCCATAAACATTGGCAAGGGTATGGACTACACATCAACAACAAATCTTGTAAAGATGAAGTTTAAGGTTACAGCCACAGGTAAACAGACAACAAGCTTTAATATGGTATGCCTTGATGGCAAAAGCGGCAAAAGCTACGGAAAAAGCCAGTCTAACACTTACTATAGCAAAATTCAACTAAAGAAAGTTGAAAAATTTATGACCTATTCCATCAAGCTGAATAAGTCTTCCCTTAAGCTTAAAGTTAAACAATCCTTTAAATTAAAAGCTACAATTAACCCAACATCTGCTTCCAAGTCTGTTAAGTGGACAACAAGCGACAAAAAGATTGCCACAGTAAATAAAAACGGCAAGGTAACTGCAAAGAAAAAGGGTACTTGCTACATTACCTGCAAGGCTAATGACAGCAGTGGAAAATCCAAGAAGATTAAGGTTACCGTAGTTAAAAAGAAAAAATAATAAGCAAACTTCAAACCTAAACAGGGCACGCTTATGCGTGCCCTGTTTTTAGCTGTTATTTTAATTACATATTTTTATGACCCGGCACTTTCATATGCTTTTATACCCCTGTTCCAAATCAGCACAGAAATCACCATAATTACCAAAGAAATCACCACACTGAGACCAATGCAGAAAAGCGGGTCTTTTCCTGTAAGTATATAACTTGCAGGATAATAAGCAGTAAAAGCAAATGGAACAATATATGTGATGATTGTCTTTACAAGGTTATTATAAATCCCTGCCGGATATTTGGCAAAATCGTTCACCATATAGAACATATATGTAATGTTGCCGCTTCGCTTTGTCCAAAAGGCTATAGCCGCAGTGGCTATTTTTATGCCTGTGTAAATCAAAGTTGCAAAGGGAATCACAAGAAGTGTAAGCAAAATTTTCACTATACCCCACTCTATAGTAAGACTTGGCAGTGATATACAAATCAGCGCAATGCCCATAATCAGCTCACCCAATGCGTCAATTTGCAGTTTTTCCACCATTACATGGAACAACGGATTGATAGGTCTTGTAAGATATTTGTCAAAATCCCCCTTACGGACGGTAAAGTGACCGATTGCCCACAAGTTGTCAAAGAGCAGATGGTCAAGCCCCTTGGGAATAAGGGAAAATCCGTATATAAACACAATTTCTTCTATACTCCAGCCCATAAGACTTGGTATTTGAGAAAAAATTATCCATATAAACAGCAAATTAAAAAATTGTCCAATTAGAAAGCCAATAATACCCACAAGGAAATCACCCTTGTATTCCATCATTCTTTTTAGCTCCTGTGCCACAAATATGCGGTGCATTCTCAACATTCTTCTGATTGTTTTCATACTAACCTCCCTGCACGCAAAGGTGCTTTGTGGCTATTTTCCACAGCAGCTTGGAAAGCCCCCAAAAGGCAAGCACCCAAAACAACTGTAGCCCAAGGTAAAAAAGCATATTGCTTCCCCTGTACACTCCCATATAAATCATTACAGGGGTATAGTTTAGTGAGGAAAAAGGAAGCAGCAAAAAGACTGTTTCCAAGCTCTTTGGCAAAAATGAAAAAGGCACTACTGTACCGGACAAAAAGCCGATTATTGCGTTTTTCATCATATTTGCACCCCAAATATACTTGATAACAAAGGCTATAAAGCCAAAGCAAATATTAAAGAAAAAGTTGATTAAATAGGCAAAAACACAGCTTACAAGATATATTAAAAATGGGATTATCTCAAACTGCACGCCACCCATCAGCACTCCTCGGCAAACCTCAACACCTATTACAAGGGGGATAACTATAACAAACACAGTCATTATCTTATTGCCCAGTTCCTGAAAAAGAAATGTGGCATTGTAGCTTATGGGCTTAATCATACGCATAGAAATGGAGCCGTCACGAATTTCCTCTCCAATATCATATGTACCGCCACTGCCGATAAGGGTGGATGTAAGGAAAATCAGGAAAATATACACAACCATCTGGGGCATTGTAAAACCCCTCAATGTGCCTTCTCCGCTTGAAATAAAAACTGCATTCCATATAAAATATGACACAAAACAACCCATTATATTGCCAATAATAAAGAAAAACCAATTGGCTCGATAGGTTGTTGCTTCCTGCAATCCTGCATTGATAAAAGGCATATAAATACGGAGTTTTCGCTTCATACTACACCTCCTGTTTGTACAGTCTGCGGATAATTTCTTCAATATCCGCATCCTTAACACTAATGTCCTTTATATCTG